>JBKBVM010000057.1:0-306 GCA_046289555.1 bacterium | reverse complement strand
CCGCCAGCCGACTCGCGTCGTGGTCGTCGAACCCGCCCAGAGGCGAGCCGGCCCGTCGGGCCACCGCCAGAGCGCCGAGCACTCGCCCGGACGTGCGTAAGGGCACCACGAGCAGCGGACCCAGCTCCGGGGCCTGACCAAAGAAGGGGTCGTCGGGAAGCTGGTCAGACCGGAACACCTCTCCGGTGCCGATGACGTGGCCGTGCACCCCTACGAGGGGGAAACCCATACCCTCCACCTCCGCCAGGGCTCCACGCACCGCCGCCACCGTGTAGGAGTCACCGTCCGGGTCCTGCACGGCCACGG
>JBKBVM010000056.1:0-8983 GCA_046289555.1 bacterium | reverse complement strand
GCAGGCGCGCCTGGCCGCGGAGGCGGAGCTGCGTGCCCTGCGGGCGCAGATCAACCCCCACTTCTTCTTCAACACCCTCAACACCGTCGTCAGCTACCTGCGGGACGACCCGGAGACCGCCCGGCGGATTCTGCTGCGGCTGGCGGACCTGTTCCGGATGAACATGGAGCTGCAGGGCCAGATCATCCCCTTTGCGGACGAGTACCAGTACATCCGCGACTACCTGTTCATCGAGCAGGCCCGGTTCCGGGACCGGTTGCGGGTGGTGTACGACATCGACCCCCAGGTCCTGAAGGTGGGGGTCCCGGCCCTCTCGGTCCAGCCGATCGTGGAGAACGCCGTCCGGCACGGGATCGGCCCCAAGAACGGCCCCGGGACGGTGGAGATCCGGGCCCGGCTGGACCTTTTGACCCTGAGGGTGCACGTGGTGGTCCGGGACGACGGCGTGGGGATGCCTCCGGAACGGGTGGCGGAGGTGCTGGCGGCCCGGGGCGGCAACGGCGACCGGCGGAGCGGCCGGCGGGGCGTGGGGCTCGCGAACGTGGCGGAACGGCTCCGGCGCCTGTACGGCGACGCCTACGGCCTGCAGATCGACAGCACTCCGGGCAAGGGGACCACGGTGCACCTGCGGCTGCCCATGCGCTGACGTGGACCCCGTCGGGTTCGTGAGGGCCGCGCGGCCGTTCGGGAACCTGTCCGAGCGGGAGCTGGCGCATCTGGCGACCGCCCTGGAGGTGGTGTACGTGCCGAGGGGCGAGCGGGTGCTGGACCGGTCTTCCAGCGACCGGTACGTGTACCTGGTCCGCAAAGGCGCGGTCCGGGTGCACAAGGACGGCGTGGTGGCGCACCTGGAGGAGGCAGAGGTGTTCGGGGGCCGAGAGGGCGCGTTCGCAGCTCCCCTGGAGGCGTGGGCGGAGGAGGACAGCCTGCTGTACCGCTGGCCGGCAGCCGTGGTGGACTCGGTCCGCCGCCTTCCCGCGGTGGAGGAGCAGGTGGGGTCCGGGGTGTTGGTGCCCGTAGGCGACCTGGTGCGGCGCCCGCTGGTGTGGGTCCCCGCGGAAGCCACGTGCCGGCAGGCCGCGGAGCGCATGGTGGAGGAGGGCGTGAGCTCGGTGGTGGTGGCCGCGCAGCCGCCGGGACCGGACGGGCTGCCCGTGGGGGCGGTGGTGGGGATCCTGACCGACCGGGACCTGCGGACGAAGGTGGTGGCCCGTGGCCTGGGCGCAGAAGTCCCGGTTGCTTCCGTCATGAGTTCCCCGGTCCACACCGTGGACGCGGACACGCCGACGCTGTCCGCGGTGCTGCGGATGCTGGAGCTGGGCGTGCACCACCTGCCCGTGGTCCGGGACGGGCGCATAGCGGGCATGGTCACCGACACCGACCTGATGCGGCTGCAGGCGCACAGCCCCCTGTTTCTCCTCAAGCGTCTGGAGGCGGGCGAGGTTCAGCGGTACGGGGAGGAGGTGGCGCAGGCCGCGTGGGCGCTGCTGGACGCCGGGGTGGAGGTGGGACAGGTCTGCCGGGCGGTCAGCTACCTGCACGACGCCCTGTGCCGGCGGGTGATCCGGGACGCCCACGCACGGCTCGGCTCCGAGCCCACGGCGTACGCGTGGGTGGTCTGCGGGTCGGAGGGACGCGAGGAACAGGTGCTGCCCACCGACCAGGACAACTTCCTGGTGGTGGCGGAGGACGGCCACGGCGACTACTTCCGGGCGTTCGCGGAGGCGGTGGCAGAAGGCCTGAGTGCTGCGGGGTTCCCGCCGTGTCCGGGAGGCTACATGGCCACGCGGTGGCAGATGTCCCTGCGGCGTTGGCTGCAGACGTTCCAGGCGTGGCTGGCGGACCCCCAAGGTGAAAACCTCCTGCACCTGCAGGCATTCCTGGACTTCCGGCCGGTGGCAGGGTCACTGTCCTTGGAACCCCTGGAGCGGGTGGTGGAGTCGGTCCGGCTGGCGCCGGTTACCCTGGGGCACATGGCCAGAGGGTGTGTGGGGTTTGCGGTGCCCCTGGGGCCGTTCCGGACCCTGCGGTCCAGGCACGGACGGGTGGACCTGAAGGCCGGGCTCGTGGCGCCTGTGGTGTGCGCGGCACGGGTCCTGGCCCTGGCGGCAGGCAGCCGCGTGCGCAACACCTTCGCGCGCCTGGACGCCGCGGCGGAGGCAAGGCTGCTGAGCCGGGAGGACGCGGACGGTGCGAAGGAGGCCCTGGCCTTCGGGCTGCGGCTGAGGTTGCAGTTCCAGCTCCGGGCGGTAGCGCGCGGGGAGCGGCCGGGAAACGAGGTGGCGGTGGACGAGCTGTCGGGGTGGGAGTTCCGGCGCCTGCGGGAGAGCCTGTGGACCGCGCGGCAGCTGCAGGAGGGGCTGCGGCGGCGGTACCACCTGTACCTCTGGGGCTAGGAGGCACGGTGCGGGTCGTGCGCGTGGCGGCGAGAACCCTGCTGAGGGTCCCCTGGCAGGAGGCCGTGTACTGGTGCGTGGACCTCGAGACCACGGGGCTCGACCCCCGCGCTGCCCGGATCGTGGCCGTTGCGGCGGTCCCGGTCCGTGACGGGGTGGTGCGGTGCGGCGAGCTGTACCGAACCCCGGTGAGGCCGGGGAGGGGCGCGGTGTGGGCGGGAGCGGAGGCCCACCACCTGGTCCCGCGAGAGGTGGAGGACGCGCCGCGCGTTGGAGAAGTCCTGCGCCGCCTGGACGGTTGCCTGCGGGAGGGGGTGCTGGTGGTGCACGGCAGCCAGGTGGAACTCCCCCTGCTGCAGAGGGCCTACCGCGCCCACGGGATGGCCTGGCCGCGGGTGCCCGTGGTGGACACCGTCCGGCTGCTGCAGGCGCTGGAGCGCCGCGTGCGCTGGCTGACCGCAGGGTCGGTGCCCCTGGAGTTGGGCCGGGCGCGGGCTTACCTGGGCCTGCCCCCGTACCCGCGCCACGACGCGGCCAGCGACGCGGTGGCCACCGCGGAACTGTTTGTAGCTTTGGCGGCACGTCTGGGCGTGCGGACGGTGGACGGCCTGCTGCGGTGGGGAGGGGTACGGTGAGGGTCCTCATCGTGGACGACGAGTACCCGGCCCGCAAGGAGCTGCGGGCGCAGCTGTCCCAGTTCCCGGACGTGGAGATCGTAGGGGAGGCGGCCACCGCGGACGAGGCGCGGAAGCTGATCGCCGCCCTCCCGTACGACGTGGTGTTCCTGGACATCGAGATGCCCGGCCGCAGCGGCCTGGAGCTGGCGCGGGAGCTGGCGCGGTCCGGAGGGCCGCGGGTGGTGTTCACCACCGCCTACCCGCAGTACGCGGTGGAGGCCTTCGACGTGGGCGCGGTAGGCTACCTGCTGAAGCCCTTCGACGAGGAGCGCCTGGCCAACGTGCTGGAGCGCCTGGGGGCGCGGGGTGGCCTGAGCCGGGAGCCGGACCGGGCTCCCTCTCCGCCCCGGATCCCCGCATACCGGGACGACGTGACGGTCCTGGTGGCCCCCGAGGAGGTGGTGTTCGCGTACGCGGAGGCCGAGCAGGTGTACCTGAAGCTGCACCGGGACCGTCTAGGCTGCCGGTTCACCCTGCGGGAGCTGGAGACGCGCCTGCGGCCGCACGGGTTCATGCGGGTGCACCGCCGATTCCTGGTCAACCTGGCGAAGGTCCGGGAGGTGGTCCCGTACTTCAAGGGCAACATCAGTCTCGTGGTGGACGACGCCCAGCGTACGGAGATCCCCGTCAGCAGGGGGCTCGCGCCCGCGGTGCGGCGGTCTCTGGGGCTGCGGGAAGAGTGACGGCGTCCCCAGGGCCGGTGTTGCTGCGGAGGCAGGGGTCAGGACGCTAGGCGAGCCCGGGCGACCACCCGCTCCAGGAGCCGCTCCTGGCGCTCGCGGGCGGTCCCGTGCAGCCGCAGCCACACCTCGTCCACGTGGGGTGGGACGTTGCGGCGGTCCAGCCAGGACACGACCAGCACCGAGAGGAAGGCCAGCGGGGCGCTGAGGAGGGTCGGGAGTGCGGGGCCCGCGGGAAGTCCGGCCAGCCACGACGGGTACGCCTCCACGACCCGGAGGAAGCTGTTGGCGAGGAGCACCAGGCACGTCCCTCCGCCCACCAGCATGCCGGCCAGCGCGCCCCGCAGGGTCGTCCCCTTCCACCAGAGGCTGACCAGCACCACGGGCACGAGGCCGCTGGCGGAAACCGCAAACGCCCAGCTCACCATGAGGGCGATCACCGCGGGGAAGGCGCGGAAAAACGCCACGCGGGGAAAGGCCAGGCCGATGACCATGGCGACCGCGGCCATCAGCACCAGGGCCAGTTTGGCCACCAGGACCCGGACCCTCTCCGGGGCGTCCGGGCGCAGGAACTGCTCGAACACGTCGTGCCCCCACGAGGCCGCGGAGGCCAGCAACAGCCCCCCGATGGTGGAGAACATGGCCGCGAACGCGCCCGCGGCCACGTACCCCAGCAGCAGGTCTCCGCCCAACGTCTGCGCGAGGAACGGGAGCACTTGGTCCGGGTGCGCCAGCAGCCCCTCCACCACGTGCACGGGCAGCGGCGCCCCCGGCCGCTGTGCCGTCATCGGCGTCAGGGCGCGGCCCGCGATCCCCGCGGTGGTGGCGAGCCAGTAGAACACGCTGGTCAGCAGCACCACGTACACCGTGCTGCGCCTTGCCAGGGGACCGGTGGGGTTCGTGTAGAAGCGCATGACCACGTGCGGCAGGCCCGCGGTCCCCAGCACCAGGGTCAGCAGGAGCGAGGCGTGGTCTGCCGGAGAGTACAGGTGGCCGGGCTGGTTGTACACCGCGGGCCCGGGCCGCAGCTTGCTCCGCTGTGGCATCAGGACCACCACCTCCGCGCGCGGATCGGCCAGTCGGGGTTCCACGTGCTGCTTCCAGTAGGACTCGCTCATCACCGCCCGGGCCCGGTCCGCGGCAGTCTGCCCGGAGGCGTCGGGACGCAGCAGGTCCGCCACACGCCAGCGCTCGGGGTTCACCAGCGGCCCGGCGCTGAGGT
This sequence comes from bacterium, assembly GCA_046289555.1. Classification (GTDB taxonomy): domain Bacteria; phylum Sysuimicrobiota; class Sysuimicrobiia; order Sysuimicrobiales; family Sysuimicrobiaceae; genus Tepidifontimicrobium. Next base: position 4,008 of record JBKBVM010000056.1, on the reverse strand, counting down.
CGCGGAGGGCGCGGGTGTAGCTGAACCCCGTCGCGAAGGCGAAGGCGACCACCAGGGCCATGGCGGAGGTCATGATCCAGAACTGCAGGGCCTGGTTCCAGGTCATCCCCCGCATGCCGCCGAGGGTGCTGAACACCGTCATCGCCACCGCGGTGAGGACCACGCCGGTGGCGTACGGGCTCAGGCCGAACACCCCCTGACCCACCAGGAGCTCCCACACGGTACCGGCGCCCACCATCTGCGGGGCCAGGTAGAAGAGGACGATGAGCTGCACGAGGGCCACGGCCACCAGCCGGGCCCCGCTCGACTCGAACCGCGCGGCGAAGTAGTCGGGCAGCGTGTACTCGCCGAACCGGCGCAGGGGCGAGGCGGTGAACAGGAGCAGGGGCACGAACCCGCCCGCGAAACCCACCCCGAACCAGACCCCGTCCAGGCCCGAGGCGTAGACGGCGCCCGCGACCCCGAGGAAGGACGCCGCGCTGAAGTAGTCCCCGCAGACCGCGGAGGCGTTGAGGAACGCGCTCACCGTCCGGCCCGCCAGGTAGAACTCCACCTTGGTGCTGGTTCGCCTGCGGACCAGCCAGGACACCAGCAGCGCGCTGGCGAGGACCAGGAGGGTGGTGGCGAGGGCGGCGGTGGCCACCGTCTAGCCCCCTTCCCCACGCGAGGATATCCGGACCGGCGGCTCCCACGAGTCCTCCCGCCACAGGGTTCGACCCAGGAGGTCCTCGTCCAGCCGGTTGGCGCGCATGGTGTAGGAAGCCGCGAGCACCAGGCAGAACAGCGGGTAGAGCACCGTGGCCGCGATGAAGGCGGGAGTGAGCCCGCCCCAGACGGGGCTTGTGGTCCACGCAGGCCACACCGCCTGGACTACCGGCAGCAACAGGGTCCCCGCGAAGAACAGCAACGCGTGGCTCACGCTGAGCCGTCGCTGCGCGCGGAACAGGGCGTCCACCTCTTCCGGGGTGTCGAACTCCGCGTAGTTCCACAGGAGGGAGTCCAGGGCGTCACCGGGTAACCGCCCGTCGGGCACCGGCCGAACGTCCTGCGCCACGGCCCACCCCCAAGGCCTGGACTGGTCGTTACAGTTGGACGGTGGGCCGACTGACTCCTACCGACCGCGGAACGCAGAGGGTCAGGATACGGTCCGCCATAGCGGGGGCTGCGCCCGGCGGCCCCATGCGCTCCTGTCCCGCGCGCCCGCGGCGGTGGCGCTCTTCGGGGTCCTCCAGCAGCCGTACCACCCACCCGGACGCCTCCTCCGGCCCGGAGACGGCCACCAGGGCGTCGGCCAGCAGCCTCGCCTGCATGCGGAGGAACTTGGGGGTGAACTGCACTCCTCCTCGCGCGGGATACGCCACCACGGGCTTTCCGAGGCCCGCGGCCTGCTCGTGGGCGGTCCCCGCCATGCCGACCACCATCCACGCGCAAGCCAGCGCGTCCGCGAAGTCCCGGGTCCACCGGACCCGGAGTTCTCCCACGATCAGCCAGTCCTCGTCCAGGTCAGCCCCACAGGCCCGGGCCAGGGCCGCGGGATCGGTGGTGGGTGAGACCGCCACGAGGAAGTGCACGTCCGGGCGTCTGGACGCCACCGTCCGCGCCACCTGGCAGAGGGACGCGAAGTTGGCCGGCGCGTCAGCCCGGCTGCCCGGCAGCAGCAGCACCACGGGCGCTCCTTCCGGGATTCCGAAACTCCCCCCGCGGAACTGCAGGCAGTCCATCATGAGGTTGCCCAGGTACTCCGCGGGAAGCCCCGCGCTGCGGAACCGCTGGGCGGTGACCTCGTCCCTGGGGAACGAAACCCGTGCCAGCCTGCGGACCAGGGCCAGTTCGAAGGGGCGGTGCGGGTCGTTGTACTCCGACTTGGCGGTGGGCACGTAGAGCACTCCGCCTGGGTCCGCGGCGGCGGCCATCCAGAGGCAGAACACGTCCCCCACCGCCACCACCGCGTCGTACCTGCCGCGCTGCGCCCGGAGGGTCTTCCGCTGGGCCCACGAGAGCGACAGCCAGCCGGCCCGCAGGTCCTTCCAGGCGGCCCGCAGGCCGGTCCGGAAGCCGAAGCCCGCGGTGGGGAGGGTCCGGCGCGGGTCCAGCGTCTCGATCCCCTCCGACTCGTACGGGTGCCCGGTCCCCACCAGAGGGTAGGCGACCACGTGCGCACCGCGTTCCCGCAGGGCGCGGCCCAGGGCGGCGCCCATGAGGTCCTCGCCGTAGCCGTTGGAGACGACCAACACCCGCACCCTTTCCCCGGTCGCGGAGTGTCCACTGCGTGTCACGGGTCTCCTCCGGACGCCGTGGGGGTGTCCCGAAGGGCTGCCCACACACCCTCGTAGTACGCATGCCACAGGAGGTGGTTGTAGCACTCACTGGCTACCGCAAGCCAGAACTTCCGCCGCAGGCCGGAAGCAGACGCTAGGGCGCGCTCGGCGCGGCGTCGCGCCGTCTGCAGGAAAGGGGTCAGCCATCCGCTGCGATAGACGATCCACTTTAGAGGCCTCACGATGGGATGGATCTCCAGGAACCACCCCAGTCCAGGCGGCCGCCCGTGCTTGTTCCAGAAATACACGGCTCCGCGGCCTGCCTCGACCTGCTTACGGCACGCGGTCTCGAGATCCTCCACGTGGTGGTGCCAGGTCACCGCCTCAGGCTCCCAGTGCAGTCGTACTCCCGCGCGCCGGAGCCGCAGTCCCAACTCGATGTCCTCCCAGCCGTAGCCGGTGAAAGACTCGTCGAATCCCCCGACTGCCCAGAAGTCCTCCGCGCGCACGGAAAAATTTCGTGTGATCACGTGGTAGGGAGAGAGGTTGCGCGCGCGTCGCGGCGTGAGGTCCGGGAATAGTTCCTTCACTTCCATGAACGGGTTCCGCTTGCTGTTCGGGTGTGCCCGACTGGGACCCTGAACCCCCACGCGCGCAGGATCGCGGTAGTGGGGCGCGTGAGCCGCCAGGAGACGAGGCTCCGCCCAGACGTCGGCGTCCAGGAACAGCAGCACTTCGAAGCGAGCCGCCCGCGCACCTGAGTTCCTCGCCGCAGCACGTCCGGCGTTGTCCTGCCGGACGTACCGCAAGGGCAGGTCCAGGCGGCGGGCGCAGTCCTGCACCACCTGGGGCGTGTCGTCCGTGGACCCGTCGTCCACCACCACCACCTCGTACAGCTCCTTCGGGTAGTCCTGCTGCGCTAGGTGCTCTAGGCAGGTCCCCAGCACCCCCGCGGCGTTGTACGCGGGCACGACCACCGTGATCCGGGTCATCCAGCCGCCTCCGGTGTCTGGGTGCGGTGGGCCAGCACTGCCGCCACCAGGATCCAGAACGCAAAGCCGAGGTGGAAGGGCTGCAGCGTGCCGTCCACCAGCTGCTGCGCGAGCACCGCGGCCAGGGCGGCCGCCATCCCGGCGCGCAGCGCCCGGTCCCGGGCGGGGCTGCGGAAGGCCGTGCGGTATGCGGCCCGCACCACCGCGATCAGGAAGACCAGGAACGCGGCCAGGCCCGGTAGCCCGGTCTCCGCGGCGAGGCTCAGGGGGAGGTTGTGGGCGAATGGCGCCGGAGCGTAGAAGTCTTCGGGCAGTCGGTAGTTGTCGTACTCTCGCACGAACGCCCCGAATCCCACTCCCGCCCAGGGGCGGTCCGCCACCATCCGCAGGGCGAGCTTCCACACCAGGATGCGGTACCGGTAATGCCCTGGGTCCAGCACGGTCAGGGCACGGGCTCGGAATGCGGGGATACTCGATCCCGCCAGCAGCACGGCCGCGAGCAAAGCCACAGCGCCCCACCGCACGCGCCGCGTGACCGGCCCCGCCAGCAGGGTAAAGCACAGGAGGCCGGCAGCCCAGCCCAGCCAGGCGCCGCGGCTGAGGGTGGCCAGCAGGCCGGCCAGCACGGGAAGCTGCGCCGCCCAGACCAGCACCAGCCGCCTGCGCGTGCCCGGGACGGCGCTCGCGGAGCAGTTGTGCAGTGCGCGCCCCGCGGCCACGAGGGACGCGGCCGCCAGCACAGTCCCGGCCGCGTTCCA
>JBKBVM010000055.1:0-9496 GCA_046289555.1 bacterium | reverse complement strand
CGATGATCTGGGCCTCCCGCTCGTGGTGCTTGGCGTTCAGCACCTGGTGCGGGATCCCCTCCCGGCGGAGCATCTCCGACAGCATCTCGCTCTTCTCGATGGACCGGGTCCCCACCAGCACCGGCTGGCCCCGCTCGTGGCAGCGCTGGATCTCCTCCACCACCGCCCGCCACTTGGCCCGCTCCGTCTTGAACACCACGTCGGGGTAATCCTTGCGGATCATGGGCTTGTGGGTGGGGATCACCACCACCTCCAGCCCGTAGATCTTCCGGAGCTCCTCCTCCTCCGTCTTGGCGGTCCCCGTCATGCCCGCCAGCTTCTCGTACATCCGGAAGTAGTTCTGGAAGGTGATGGACGCGAGGGTCTGCGTCTCCCGTTCGATCCGGACCCCTTCCTTGGCCTCGATGGCCTGGTGCAGCCCGTCCGAGTACCGGCGGCCAAACATCAGCCGGCCCGTGAACTCGTCCACCAGGATGACCTGGCCGTCCTTCACCACGTAGTCCACGTCCCGGTGGTAGCAGGTGAGGGCCCGCAGCGCCTGTTGCACGTGGTGGAGGGCGTCCGCGTGGGCGGGGTCCGCCAGATTGTCGATCCCCAACAGACGCTCCACCTTCCGCACGCCCTCGTCAGTGAGGAAGGCGTTCTTGGCCTTCTCGTCCACCGTGTAGTCCACGCCCGCCTGGAGCCGGCGGACCAGCCGGGCGAACTCGTAGTACTTGCGGGTGGACTCCTCCACCTGCCCGGAGATGATGAGGGGCGTGCGGGCCTCGTCGATGAGGATGAAGTCCACCTCGTCCACGATGGCGTAGTACAGATCCCGCTGCACCACGTCCTCGAGCCGCAGGGCCATGTTGTCGCGCAGGTAGTCAAACCCGAACTCGTTGTTGGTCCCGTAGGTGATGTCCGCCCGGTACGCCTCCCGGCGCGGGACCGGCCGGAAGTGGTTCAACCGGTCGTCCGCGTGGGGCTTCGGGTCGTGGTAGGCGGGGTCGTACAGGCCCGCGAACTCGTGGCAGATGACCCCCACGGAGACCCCCAGGGCGTGGTAGATGGGGCCCATCCAGCCCGCGCCCACCCGGGAGAGGTAGTCGTTGGGGGTCACCAGGTGACAGCCGCGGCCCAGCAGGGAGTTCAGGTAGAGGGGCAGGGTGGCGACCAGGGTCTTGCCCTCCCCGGTCTTCATCTCCGCGATCTTCCCCTCGTGGAGGACGGCCCCCCCGATGATCTGCACGTCGAAGTGGCGGAGGCCCAGGGTCCGCTTGCTGGCCTCCCGGACCGCCGCGAAGGCCTCCGGCAACAGGTCGTCCAGGGTCTCGCCCTCCCGCAGGCGGCGGCGAAACTCCTCCGTCTTCGCCCGCAGGGCCTCGTCCGACAGCCGCTCGAACTGCGGCTCCAGGGCGTTCACCCGCTCCACCACGGGCAGGTACCGGCGCCACGCACGGTCCTCCCCGCGGCCGAGCAACTTCTCCAGGACCTTCAGCATCGCGCCTCCACCGGCGGTGGACTCCACCCATTATAACCGGGGCGCGCCGCGCGCCTTTCCCTTCAGCGGACCGTCACCCGGAGGCCTTCGGGGACCACGCTCACCCAGACCGGCCCCGCCAGGATCAGGCCCCGACCCTGCAGGTCCGTGAACGCTGTGGGCGCAAGGTCCGAGGGCTTGTGCCACCGCACGGGGACCGCCACGCCCCCGGTCACCACCAACCCCGCGCCGCCGCCCACCATCCCCACCTCGGACACGTCCACCCTCCCCGCCCGCCAGCCCCGCCACCGCGCGTACTGCACCACCACCGTGCCTACCCGCAGGGGCCGGCCGGAGTCGTCCAGGTGGAGCCGGCCGGCCACCCACCGCTCGTACGCCCCGTCCCGGTAGACGAAGCGCACCTCGAACCCGGGCGGGTAGGGCAGCTGCACTTCCGCAACCGACTGCCCCTGGGGCAACCGGTACTCCAGGCGTTCCGCGGGCACCCGGGTCGCCGGCCGCCGCTCCCACCCCCGGCGGCGCATCGCCTCCCGCAACCGCGGGAGCGACGCGTACAGGTTGTGGGGCATGCGCCGGGAGCGGTCGCGCCAGTACGGCCACGGGATGGAAAACTCGTTGAGGACCGGGACGGGTCCGGTGCGGATGTACCGGTAGGCGGGCTCGCTGGCACCCGCGTGGGCCACCACCGCTCCCAGCTCTGCGGCTACCTGCAGGAAGGCGGGCCGCACGCTGCGTACGGGGCCTACGCGGTCCGGGCCCGCGTCCGCGAACACCGCCAGCAGGCGGGGGAGCCGGGCCTCGATGGGGATCTCGTACACCAGGCAGGCGCTCGCCAGCCCGCTCTGGGGCCGCGCCCTCGGGTCGTGATCCACCATCACCGCCAGCAGGCGCGCGTACCCCTCCTCCACCACGCACCCGCTGCCGAGGAACCCCGAGAAGGCGACCCCGGGCTGCAGGCTCTCCAGCAGCCGGGGCGGAGGCAGCTCCAGCCGGGGCAGGCGCCGCAGGTCCGGCCCGCGGGCGCACGCCGCCAGGATCCCGACCGCCGCGAGCACCAGACCGGTCCGCCGCACCGCCTACTCGGTCTCGATGACGCCGTAGTCGCCGTCCTTCCGTCGGTACAGGACACAGATGCGGCCAGTCTCCGCGTCCCGGTACACGAAGAAGTCGTGGCCCAGCAGCTCCATCTGCAGGGCAGCGTCCTCCTCCGTCATGGGCTTCATGGGGAAGCGCTTGCGGCGCACCACCCGCGGGGAAGGGGGCTCGGGTTCCCGCCGGGCCGCGGCCTCCGCCCGGGCGCGCTCCGCGGTACGCTGCCGCCGCTCGTCCAACCGGCGCTTTCGGATCAGGCGGCTACGGTGCCTGGCGATCTGCTTCTCCAGCTTGGCCACGATCCGGTCCACGGAAGCGTACGGGTCTGTGGCGGCCTCCTCGCCCCGCAGCACGAACCCGTCGCCCCACACCGTGACCTCCACCACCTGCGCTCTTCCCACCGGTCGGCGCCGTTCCTCTCGTACCACCACCTTCGCCTCCTGGACGTGGTCGAAGTGCCGGCTCAAGCGCTGTAGCTTCCGGGCCACGTACGCCCGGATGCCTTCCGCCACCTCCACGTTGGCGCCGGTCACCACGATGTTCACGGCTCCCTCCTACGGCGTGAAGGCTCCCCAGCCCGGGGCGCGGGTCGCCCGTTCCAGCAGCCGCACGCCCGCGGACCCCGCCAGGGTCATGCACAGGTACAGCAGGGCCACGGCGTTGTACGTCTCGAAGGACCGGAAGGTCCGCGCCACGTTCAGGTTGCCCGAGTACGTAAGCTCCGTGACCGAGATCACGGAAGCCAGGGACGAGTCCTTCAACAGCGCGACGAAGTCGTTCCCCAGGGGCGGCAGGACGATGCGCAGGGCCTGGGGCAGCACCACGTGCCGGAGGGTCTGGGCCCGCGACAGTCCCAGGGAAAGGGCTGCCTCCACCTGCCCCCGGGGGATCGCCTCGATGCCCGCCCGATACACCTCGGCCAGGTAGGCGCCGTAGCCGATCCCCAGCCCCATCACCGCCCGCACCACGTTGTCCCGCCACCACCGCACGCCGGTGACGTCCGCCAGCCACGGGGTGACCACGAAGGCGATGTACAGGAGCAGCACCAACAGGGGCACCCCCCGCACCACCTCCACGTACAGCACGGCCACGGTCCGCAGGAAGGCGGACCGGGACAGCCGGAGGAGGGCCGCCACCAGGCCCACCCCCAGCGCCACCGCGAAGGACGCCACGGTGAGGAACAGCGTGGTGGACACGCCCGCGGCCAGGAAGCGCAGGGTCTCCCGGTACACCTCCGACCCTGCCAGCCGCGCAAGGACCACCAGCCCCGCGGCCGCCAGCACCAGGACCCACGGCGGCACGCGATCCAGGGGGATCGGGAGGGCCCGGCCGTTGGCCGTCCCGGGAGGCACCGGGCTCACGCCCCTACTGGGTCGGTTTCCACTCCTCGAACCACTTACGGTACAGGCGGTCCAGGGTCCCGTCCTCCCGCAGGGCCCGCAAGGCCGCGTTGAAGGCGTCCCGCAGCTCCGCGTTACCCTCCCGCACCACGATCCCGAGCTGCTCCTCGGTCAGCTTCTCGCCCACCGTCTTGAGCTTGCCCGGATGCTGCGCCATGAACCCCAGGCCCGCCACGCTGTCGATGATCACCGCGTCCACGTCCCGGTTCAGCAGAGCCGCCACGGCCAGGTCGAAGGTGCGGTAGCGCTTCACCTCCCGGATCCTGCCGTCCTGGTGCAGCTTGCTGGCCAGCTCGTCGTTGGTGGTGCCGAGCTGCACCGCCACCACCTTGTCCGTCAGGTCCTGCGCTCCCTGGATGCGGGTCTCGTCCTCCCGGACCAGCACCACCTGACCGACCGTGATGTACGGCTCGGTGAAGTCCACCTGCTTTTCCCGCTCCTCCGTGATGGTGATGCCGGAGATGGCCACGTCGTAGTCCCCCTGCTGGACGCCGGGGAGGATCCCCTCCCACGCCACGCTGCGGATCTCCGGCTTGCAGTTCACGCGCCGGCAGACCTCGTGGATCAGGTCCACGTCGTAGCCCACGATGTTCTTGTCCTTGTCCAGCATCTCAAAGGGTGGGTACGTGGCGTCGGTGGCTACCCGCAACGTCCGGCCGCCCAGGTCGGGCAGCCCGCCTGCCTGCGGGGACGCTAGCGGCGTGGCCTGCCCGCCCGTCCGGGGAGCGCACCCGCTGACCCCCAAGGCCACCGCCACCACCAGCGCCCAACCGACGAATCCCTTCCGGCTCATGGTCCCCTCCTTCACACGGCTGCCACCTGTGCGTGGTGGGTTCGGCCCGGGAGCCCGCGTCTCCTGCGCCGCCCGTCCTACAATCCGGTCAGGGGATGCAGCCGTCGCCGTGGTCCTTTGCCGCCCACCTCGCAGAGGTGGTGGAGGTCAAGCGCCGTCCGGACGGAACATCCGTGCGGTTTTTCTGCCGGCTGGTAGAGCGTGGGCCTGGGACCGCGGTCCTCCTGTACGTGCTGGCGGAGCCCTGGACCGTAGCGGATCTGCGCCTGCCCGCGGGCTCGGCCACCTTCGCCTACTACTGGACCACCCGCTGGTACAACGTGTACCACTGGCTGGCGCCCAGCGGAGCGACGCTCGGGCACTACGTGAACGTCGCGACCCCCGCGCGCCTGAGCCCGGACGAGGTGGAGTGGCTCGACCTAGGAGTGGACGTGCTGGCGGTCCCAGGCACAGCCCCACGGGTGCTGGACGAGGACGAGCTGAGGCGCTTACCCGCGCCGCTCCAGCTCGCTGCCCGCCGCTCCCTGGACCGGGTGCTCCGGAGGTGGCCGCTGCTCGTGGACGCTGTGGAACGCAGGACCCGCCGGCTGCTGGGCCGCTTCACCCGAGGCGCTCCAGCACCTCCGGGTTGACCGGGTTCGGCGGCCGACGCCCGGACAGCACCGCCACGCAGTTCTCCGCGGCCATCTCGGACATGCGGGCGCGGGTGGCGAAGCTGGCGCTGCCGATGTGGGGCAACAGCACCACGTTGTCCAGGGACAAAAGCGGCGAGTCCGGCGGCAGCGGCTCGCGGTCAAAGACGTCCAGGCCCGCCGCCCAGATCCACCCTTCCCGGAGGGCCTCCACAAGGGCCGCCTCGTCCACCACCGCACCGCGACAGGTGTTGACCAACACCGCGGTGGGCTTCATGCGACGTAGCCGCTCGCGGTGGATGAGGTGGCGGGTCTGGGGCGTCAGGGGCGTGTGCAGGCTCACGAAGTCCGCCTCCGCCAGCAGGTCATCCAGCTCCCGCCACTGTACGCCCAGCTCCCGCTCCGCGTCCTCGTGCCGCCGGCGGCTGGTGTACAGCACCCGCATGCCGAAGCCGGACGCCCGCCGGGCCACCGCCCGGCCGATCCTCCCGAGTCCCACCACGCCCAGGGTCCGGCCGTACACGTCCTGGCCCAGCATGAGCTCCAGCCCCCAGGACCGCCACCGCCCCGCCCGCGTGAACCGGTCGCCCTCGGCCACGCGCCGGGCGGCCGCCAGCAGCAGCGCCCACGCCAAGTCCGCAGTGGTCTCCGTGAGCACGTCCGGGGTGTTGGTGACCACGACCCCGCGGCGGGTGGCTGCGGAAACATCCACGTTGTCGTAGCCCACCGCCACGTTGCTCACCACCCTCAGCCGCGGAGCGGCGGCCAGCAGCGTCTCGTCCACCCGGTCCGTGACCAGGGTCACCAGCCCGTCTGCCTCTCGGGCTTCGGCCAGCAGCACGTCGCGGGGGGGTGGCGCTTCCGGGTCCGGCCAGACCCGTACGTCGCAGCGTTCCTCCAGGATCTCCATGGCGCGGCCCAACAGGGGCCTGCACACGTACACGCGCGGTCTGCTCACTCCAGCCTCCGGGTACAATGGCTTCAAGGAGGTGTACGATGTGGAAAGCGGGCCGTCCTGCCCTGTGGGCTCTGGTGGCGGTGCTTGCAGCCCATTTGTCCGCGGCGGCGCAGCCGGAGCCCCGGGACCCGGCTCAGCACCAGGAGGACGTGCCCGTGGTCCCCGGGAAGCGCATCGGGCCGGTCACCGTCCGGATGCGGGCCACGGAGATGGTGGCGGTGTTGGGCCGCCCGGACCGGGTGGACCGCTACCCCGAGCGGAACATCCTTTCCTACGACTGGAAGTCGGAGGGTTATCTGGTGTCCTTCGAGCTGTCCACCGGGCGGGTGCGGGTGGTGGGGGTGTACGGCACCGTCTCGCGCTTCGTCACCGACCGCGGGATCCGGCTCATGATGCCCCTGGATCGCGCCCTGCGCGCCTACGGCACCGGGGGCGGCTACGCCCGCGTGGACTGCCGCCAAGACCGGATCACCCTCGTGCGCTACCACGACGCGGGCCTGCAGTTCGCGGCCGCGTACGACCCCGGACAGCCCATCCACGGCCGCATCTTCAACATGGGCGTGTTCCGGCCGGGCAGTCTGCGGACGGAGGGCAGTCCCTGCGTCACCCGCTGATAGCCTTCGTCCTCGCGGCAGCGGTCCTCGCGGGGCGGGCCCCCTCCGGCTCGGCCCAGCCGGAACCGCCCGGGCCCATAGCGGTCCTACAAGTGGATCCGGGCCGGGGCATCGGCCCGTACCGGCTGGAGCTGGGACTGGAGCAGCTCGTGGCGAGGCTGGGGCGCGCGGGGGCCGAGCGCGCGGTGGTGGACATGGCCCAGGCGACCCGGGACTGCACGGTACGGGCCCAGGGTCGGGTGGTGCGGTTCACCTGGCGCCGGGAAGGCCTGTGGGTCACCGCGGACGCGGACACCGGAGCGATCCGGGTGCTGGCCGCCTTCGGGACTTCGGGGCCGTTCGTCACCGACCGGGGAGTCCGGCTCGGCACTCCCCTGTACCGGGTGGAGCGGCTGTACGGCCCGGGCGCCCAGCAGGTGGAGTGCGAGCTGCCTCGGGGCGTGCGGGCGCGGATTGTCCGCTACCGGGCGCTGGGCATCCAGTTCACCGGGTTTGAGGGCGCTACACCGCACGCGGGGCGGGTTTGGGAGATCGGGGTCTTCCGGCCGGGCGTGTTCTGACGCCGCTATCCCCGTTCCCCCAGGGGCGGCTGGACTCCGGAGACCTCGCTCTGGCGGACTCGGGCCAGCTCCACCAGCCAGTCGGGATCCTCGTACACGTAGTCCTTGCGCAGAGGGTGACCCTTCCAGTCCTCGGTGAGGAGGATGCGCCGCAGGTCGGGGTGTCCCTCGTACACCACCCCGAACAGGTCGTAGGTCTCCCGCTCATGCCACTCCGCGGTGCGCCAGAGGTCGCTCACCGTCGGGATCCGGGGGTCGTCGCGGTCCACCGGGACCTTCACCAGCAGCTCGTGGTTGTGCACCGTGGACCACAGGTGGTAGGTGCACTCCATCCGGTCCTTCCAGTCGATGGCGCTGGCGAAGGAAAGGTAGTCCATGCGGAAGGCGGGGTCGTCCCGCAGGAACTCCATCACCTCGCGGAACACCTCCCGGGGCACCTCGAAGGTTGGGGTGCGGTACCGGGGGATGGCGGGCTCCTCTTTCCGGGGAGGCCGGGGCGCGGGTTTGCCCTCCGCCTTGGCCCGCTCCACCTCCTCCTGGTAACGCCGCTGCCGCTCCTCCTGCTCCCGTTCGAAGGCCTCCAGGGCTTCCCGCGCCGCGTCCGCGGCGTCCCGCACCTGCGGAAAGCGCTCCCGCAGCCGCGCGGCCAGCTCCGGAGGGAAGAACCCGCCCGCGGGGTTCCGGCTCGGCGTCATCGCAGGATCCCCCTGGCCACCGGCTCCTTGGGAGCGGCCCGGTGCAGATCCTCCAGGGTGTACAGCAGGTTCGCGCGGTTGTAGGTGCTGGCCTCGTAGTGGGGGGTGAACACGATGGCCTCCGTCGGGCAGACCTCCACGCACAGCCCGCAGTACTGGCACTTGTCCATCTCGATGTCGAACCGCGTGAGCACGCGCTCCTTCCCCTTCCCGGTGGCCTCGATGTGGATGCACCGGCTGGGGCAGATCCGCTCGCACTGGAAGCAGATGATGCACCGGTCGTTGCCCGTCTCCGTGTCCACGGGCAGGGCCAGCAGGCCGTGCCAGCGGGGGGACACGTTGGACTTCTCCAGGGGGTACAGGAGGGTGACCTTCGGGCGGGTCAGGTTCTGGAAGGTGACCCCCAGACCGGTCACCAGTCCCTGGACGGCCTCCGCGGTGCGCTGGAGCAGGCCCGGCATACGTCCCTCCTCAACGGTCCACGTCCGCCAGCACGATGTCGATGCTCCCCAGGATGGCGATGATGTCCGCCACCTTCCACCCCTTCATCATCTCCGTGAGGGCGTGCAGGTTCACGAACGAGGGCGCCCGGATCTTCACCCGCCAGGGCGTCTCCCCTCCCGTGCTGACCAGGTGGATCCCCAGGTCTCCCCGGGGAGACTCCACCCGCGTGTACACCTCCCCCGGGGGGACTTTGAGGTTGAGGGGCACCCGGGCAGCCCGGACCTCGCCGTCCGGCATCTGATCGAGGCACTGCAGGATGATCCGGGTGGACTCCCGCATCTCGTCCATCCGGACCAGGTAGCGAGCGTAGCAGTCTCCCTCCGTGTACACGGGGACCTGGAAGTCCACCCGGTCGTACACCTCGTACGGGTGGCTCTTACGCACGTCCCACTGCAGTCCCGAGGCCCGCGCCACGGGCCCGCAGGCGCCGAAGGCGATGGCCTGCTCCCGGGTCAACACCCCCACGCCCTGGGTGCGGGCCTGCCAGATGGGGTTGCCGGTGAGCAGTCTGTGGTACTCATCTAGCCGGTTCAGGAAGTAGTGGCAGAACTCCCGGCACCGGTCCGTCCAACCCGGGGGAAGGTCTTCGTTCACCCCGCCCAGGCGGAAGTACACGTGGTGCAGCCGCCCTCCCGTGGTGGCCTCGAACAGGTCCATGATGAGCTCCCGCTCCCGCATGCACCACAGGAAGGCGGTGAAGGCGCCCAGGTCGATCCCGTAGGTCCCCAGCCACAACAGGTGGCTGGCGAGGCGCTGGAGCTCCAT
>JBKBVM010000054.1:0-9544 GCA_046289555.1 bacterium | reverse complement strand
CGCCACGAGCGCGGACGCCATCACGCGGCGGCTGCTGGGCGCGTCCAACTACGTGGCGTGGGTGGCCGTGTTCGGTCTGCTGACCACCCTGATGGCCGTGGGCGGGCCCATCGTGGTGGTCCGGCGGTGGCTGCGGCGTTACGCCATCTGGTTCGTCCTGGCCTCCACCGTGTACCTCACCTGGTACGCGCTGGCTCGGTTTGACCTCGCCACCCTGTGGAACCGGCCCGGTACCGGTGAGCTGTCCTTCTGGCTGGGCGTGGACCTGGTGGTGGCGATGCCGGTGTCGTGGATCCCTCTCGTGGCCGACTACACGCGCTTTGCCACCCGACCGGGGGGCGCCTTCTGGGGTACCGCGGTGGGCTACGGCCTGGCCAACGTTTGGTTCTACGGCCTGGGAGCCCTCTTCATGCTGGCCCTGCGGGCAGAGGACCTGGTGGCCGCCGTGCTGGCCATCCCCGCGGGGGCGGTGGCGCTGGCCATCCTCCTCGTGGACGAGACGGACGAGGCGTTCGCCAACATCTACAGCACCTCGGTGTCCCTGCAGAACCTGTGGCCACAGGCCAACCGCAAGCAGCTGGCCGTGGGAGCCGGAGTGGTGTGTTCGGTCCTGGCGGCCACGGTACCCCTGGTGCAGTACGAGTCGTTCCTGTTCCTCATCGGGGCCTTCTTCGTGCCTCTCTTCGGGGTCCTGGCCGCGGACTACTTCGTGGTCCGCAGGCGCCGCGTCTTTCCGGAAGACCTGTACGGTCCCGCAGCCCGGGCACCGCGCTGGCCCGGCTTCGTCTCCTGGCTGGTGGGGTTTGTGGTGTACCAGTGGATCGTCCCCACGGAGATCCCTGGCTGGAAGGCCCTGCTGTCGGGCCTGTTCGGAGCCCTGGGGACGCCCTTCCCGCTCAGTAGCCACTTCCCCTGGCTCGGGGGCTCGCTGCCCAGCCTCGCGTTGAGCTTCGTGGTGTACGCCGTCCTGGCACGGCGGAGGTAGCGGGTTGGAGCCGCTGGCGGAAGTCGCCGCGCAACTGCTGGACCGGGTCCGCGGGCTCCGGCCCCTGGTGCACCACATCACCAACGTGGTGAGCGTCAACGACGTCGCCAACGCCACCCTGGCCGCAGGTGCCCTCCCCGTGATGGCCCACGCCAGGGAAGAGGTGGAGGAGGTGGCGGCTACCGCGTCCGCCCTGGTGCTGAACCTGGGCACCCTCACGCCGCGCCGGGTGGAGGCGATGCTGCTCGCAGGGCGCCGGGCGGGCGAACGCCACCTCCCCGTGGTGCTGGACCCCGTGGGGGTCGGCCTCAGCGGGCTTCGGGCCGACGCAGCCCAGCGGTTGTTGCGGGAAGTTCCGGTCACCGCGGTGCGGGGCAACCTGGCGGAGATGGCCCACCTAGCAGGGGGGGAAGGCTTCCTGCGTGGGGTGGAGTCCGTTGGGGCGGCAAGCCCTCCGGAGGAGGTGGCCCGGGAGGTCGCGCGGCGTCACCACGTGGTGGCCGCGGTGACCGGGCCGCGGGACTGGGTCGCAGACGGTTTGCGGTCTGTGGCCGTGGACAACGGCCACCCGTGGCTGAAGCGGGTGGCGGGGGCGGGCTGCATGGCCACCGGGGTGGTGGCGTGCTTCCTCGCGGTGGCGGACGACCCCCTCGCAGCCACCGCCGCGGCGCTGGCGTACTTCGGCTACGCCGCGGAGCGGGCGGCCCGACAGGCCTCCGGGCCCGCCAGCTTCCGCGTGGCCCTGCTGGACCAGCTGGCCCGCTTGGAGCCGGAGGACCTGCGGGCCGGCGTGCGCGGTGGTCCGGTGGAGCTGCCTTCAGCTCCGCAGGGAGGGTGAGGTGCGGCTGGACCTGCGGGTGTACGTGATCACCGACCGCACCTTCCGTGGCCGCAGCCACGAGGACGTGGCCCGCGCGGCCCTGGTGGGAGGGGCCACGGTGGTGCAGCTGAGGGACAAGCGGGCCGGCGGAGGCGAGCTGGTAGCGTGGGCCCGCCAGCTTCGCGCCCTGACCCGCAGGGCCCGGGTGACGTTCGTAGTGAACGACCGGGTGGACGTGGCCCTGGCAGCGGAGGCGGACGGCGCCCACGTGGGAGAGGACGACCTGCCGGTGGCGGACGCCCGCCGGCTTCTGGGTCCGGGCCGGATCGTGGGAGCCTCCGCGGGTAGTGTGGAAGAGGCCCTGCAAGCCCAGGCGGACGGCGCGGACTACCTGGGCGTGGGGCCGGTGTTCCCTACTGCCACAAAGCCGGACGCGGGAAGGGCCATCGGCCCGGAAGGGCTGCAGAGGATCGTGGAGGCGGTGCGCATCCCGGTGGTCGGCATCGGCGGCATCACCCCGGACAACGCCGCGGAGGTGATCCGCGCGGGCGCTGCAGGGGTGGCGGTGATCTCCGCGGTGGCGGCAGCCGACGACATGGTGGAAGCCACCCGACGGCTGCGGGAGGCGGTGGACGCCGCACTGCAAGAGCGAGGAGGTGCAGAGACGTGACCCTACCGAGGGCGCTCACCATCGCAGGTTCGGACTCCGGGGGCGGAGCGGGCATCCAGGCGGACCTCAAGACCTTCTCCGCCCTCGGGGTGTTCGGGATGAGTGCGATTACCGCGTTGACCGCCCAGAACACCACGGGGGTGTACGCGGTGCACGAGGTGCCCCCGGAGGTGGTGGCCCGGCAGATCGACGTGGTGGTGGAGGACATCGGGGTGGACGCGGCCAAGACCGGCATGTTGAGCAGCGTGCCCATCATCGAGGCGGTGGCAGACCGGGTCCGCCACCACCGGCTGGACCGGCTGGTGGTGGACCCCGTGATGGTGGCCAAAAGCGGCGCGCCCCTGCTGCGGCCGGAAGCGCAGGAGGCGTTGCGCGCGCAGCTCTTGCCCCTCGCCCTGGTGATCACCCCCAACCTGCCGGAGGCGGGAGTCCTGCTGGGCCGGCCCATCCGGGGGCACGAGGACATGCGGGACGCCGCGCGTGCCCTGCGGGATCTCGGGCCGAGGACGGTCCTGCTGAAGGGCGGCCACCTGGAGGGCGACCCCGTGGACGTGTTCTACGACGGGGAGGAGTTCGAGGAGCTGCGGGCCGAGCGCCTGTCCACCCGCCACACCCACGGGACCGGCTGCGTGCTGTCCGCCGCCGTCGCGGCGTACCTGAGCCGGGGCCTGTCCGTCCGGGAAGCCGTGAGGAAGGGGAAGGAGTTCGTGACGGAGGCCATCCGGTACGGTCTGCCTCTGGGCCGCGGGGTCGGACCGTGTAACCCGCTGTTCCAGTGGCTGCGGCCGGACGCGGGGGGAGGTGGAGGATGAGGTCCTTGCGCACGCGGCAGCTGGCGGAGTCCGGGATCGCCGTCGCGCTGGGCGCCGCTCTGGGCCTGCTGAAGGTGTACCAGCTGCCCCAGGGAGGTTCCATCACCGCGGGCAGCATGGTGCCGGTGTTCTCCCTGAGCCTGCGGTGGGGACCACGCACGGGGATCGCGGCCGGCGTGTTGCTGGGGCTGGTGAACTTCGTGCTGGAGCCGGTCTTCGTCCACCCCGTGCAGTTCCTCCTGGACTACCCGGTGGCGTTTGGCGCGCTGGGCGTCGCGGGCTTCTTCCCGCGGCTGCCCTGGCTGGGCGTGGTGGCGGGCGGGGCGGGCCGGTTCCTCTCCCACTTCCTCAGCGGGGTGGTGTTCTTCGCGCAGTACGCGCCGCGGGGGACCAGCCCGTGGGTGTACTCCGCGGCGTACAACGGCTCGTACATGCTGCCGGAGGTGGTGGTCAGCGTGGTGCTGACCCTGCTCGTCCTGCGTGCCCTACCGGTGCCCCCGGAACGGTCGGGCTGACGCCTGCGCGGCGACGCGGCCGCAGCAAGCTGACTTTGCCCGCGCGGCTCCTCCGGGCTACCATGCCTTCCGTGAGGCCGAAGGAGGTGTACGCGGCCATCGTGGCCGGCGGAGGCGGTCCGCTGCCGCGTCGGTACCGTGCCGCCAGCCTCGTGGTGTGCGCGGACGGCGGCGTGGCGCGCGCCCACCGCGCCGGCTGGAGGCCGCACGTGGTGGTGGGGGACTGGGACTCCCTAGACTTCGGTCTGGTGAACTGGCTGGAGCAGGTCGGGGCCGAACGCATCCGCTACCCCGAGGCCAAGGACAAGACGGACAGCGAGCTGGCGGTAGACGTGGTCGCGGAACGAGGCTTCCGCACCGCCTACCTCCTGGGGGGGCTAGGCAAGCGGGTGGACCACGAGCTCGCGAACCTGCTCCTGCCCCGGTACGCGGCGGACCGCGGGGTGGACCTGCGGGTGGTGGCCGGAGGGACTCTGGTGCAGCTCGTGCGGGGGCGGGTGGAGCTGGACGCCCGCGTGGGCGACTGGGTCTCCCTGTTCTCTCTCCGGCCGCGCAGCTCGGGAATCCACACGGGCGGCCTGCGGTTTGCCCTGGTGGACGGCACCCTGACCCTCGGCAGCACCCTCGGGGTCAGCAACGAGGTCACGGAGGAGCCTGCCTGGGTGGCGGTGTCGGAAGGCGAACTGTTGGCCGTCCGCGTGAGGAGGCCGCGCCCGCGCGTCTGAGGAGGTGAAGCACGTGGAAACCCTGGTCCGCGCCATGGGGTCGGAGGGCGTGCTGGCCTTCGCGTGCGTCAGCACCCGGCTGGTGGAGGAGGCCCGCCGGCGGCACGGGGCGGCGCCTACCGCGGCCGCGGCCCTGGGGCGCGCCCTCACGGCCTCGAGCCTGCTGAGCGCCACCCTGGAAGGGCAGCAGAAGGTGACCCTCCGCATCCTGGGGGACGGCCCCCTGGGCGGTATCGTCACGGACACCACCGCGTCCGGCGACGTGCGGGGCTACGTGCAGAACCCCGCCGTACACCTGCCCCTTTCCGGCCGGCGCAAGCTGGACGTGGGCGCCGCGGTGGGGCGCGGGACGCTGCACGTGACCAAGGACCTGGGGTTGCGGTGGCCGTACCACGGCAGCGCGCCCCTGGTCTCGGGCGAGATCGCCGAGGACCTGGCGTACTACCTGGCACAGTCCGAGCAGGTACCGTCGGCGGTGTCCCTGGGGGTCCTGGTGGAGCCGGACGGACGGGTGTCCGCGGCGGGCGGGTTCATCGTGCAGGTGATGCCGGGCGCCGACCCCGAAGCCCGGGACTATCTGGAAGCGCACGTGCGGGCCCTTCCGCCGGTGACCCAGCTGGTACAGCAGGGAGCCTCGTCCGCGGACCTGGCCCGGGCTGCCCTCGGCCGCCTGGGCGCGCAGATCCTGGAGGAGCGGCCCGTTCGGTACCGCTGCACCTGTTCCCGCGAGCGGGTGGAAGGAGTGCTGGCGCTGCTGGGCGCCGAGGAGGTGGAGTCCCTCCTGGCACAAGGCCGCGCGGAGGTGCGGTGCCGGTTCTGCGGGGAGGTGTACGTCCTGGGCCGCCAGGCGCTTCAGGAGCTGCTCTGGCGGCTGCGGGGCACCCGGCCGCCCGTGGCCTGACCGTCTGCGGGGAGTCCGGGGACTCTGCTCGCTAGACCGCCCGCTTCACGCGGCCGGACTTCAGGCACGTGGTGCACACGCGGACCCGGCGCGGCACCCCGTCCACGACAGCGCGCACCCGCTGCAGGTTCGGCACGAACCGCCGCTTGCTGTGCTTGTTGCTGAAGGAGATGCTGTGGCCCGACCTCGGGCCCTTGCCGCAGATCTCGCACGTCCTCGCCATCTCCGCTCACCGTCCGCTCCAGGCGCGCCGCCGCGCTGGCACCGGCGGATTCTACCACGGTCGGCCTGTGACGTGCAAACGCCAGGAAACCGGCTCCGGCGGTCGAACAGGGTTACGGGATGACCACGCGGGTCGCAGACCCTCTGCAGCAGCCCGTCCAGTACGTGCGGGGCGTAGGGCCCCGCCTGGCGCAGGCGTTCGCGCGCCTGGGGATCCGGACGGTGGAGGACCTCCTGTACCACGTGCCCCGCCGGTACGAGGACCGCAGCCGCTTCGCCACCCTGTACGGGGCAGCGCACGACAGCTTCGCCACCTTCCGGGTGAAGGTGGTGCGGCTGCGGGAGCCGCAGCTGCGCAGCCCCAAGAAGCTCACGGAGGTGTACGTCACGGACGGGACCGCGGTGGCGGTGGCCAAGTTCTGGGGCCGGCGCCACCTGGACAAGGTCCTGTCCCCGGGCACCGAGATCGTGCTGTGGGGACGGGTGCGGCGGGAGCGGGGGCAGATCGAGGTGGAGTCCCCGGAGTTCGAGCGCGCCTCCGAGGAGGACGGGACCCTGCACACGGGCCGCGTGGTCCCCGTTCACCCCGCCACGGAGCAGCTGTCCCCCCGGTTGGTGCGGCGGGCGGTGCACGCAGCCCTGGAAGCCTTCGCACGGCGGATCCCGGAGCCCCTTCCGGACGCCGTGCGGGCTCGGTACCGGTTGCTCCCCGTGCGGGAAGCCCTCTGGCGGGTGCACTTCCCCGACACCGTGGGGGAGGGCAACGAGGCGCGGCGCACCCTGGCCTTCGCCGAGTTCCTGGAGCTGGAGCTAGCCTTGCTCCTGCGGCGGCGTGCGGTCACCACCGCCACCAAGCCCCACCGCTACCAGGAGGACGGGGGCCTGCTGGAGGCTTTTCTAAACAGCCTGCCTTTCCAGCTCACCGGCGCGCAGCGCCGGGCCATCGAGCAGATCCGCCGGGAGCTGTACTCCCCGCACCCCATGAACCGCCTCCTGCAGGGCGACGTGGGTTCCGGCAAGACCGTGGTGGCAGCGGCCGCGGTGGTGGTGTGTGCGGGCGGCGGGCACCAGGCCGCGGTCATGGCGCCCACGGAGATCCTCGCGGAGCAGCACTACCTCACCTTCCGCCATTTCCTGGAGCCGGTGGGCGTGCGGGTGGCGCTGCTGACGGGTGGGATGCGGAGAAGCGAGCGTGAGGCCGTGCTGGCGGAGGTGGCCCGGGGCGAGGCGGACCTGGTGGTGGGCACCCACGCGCTGCTGCAGGAGGACGTGGTGTTCGACCGGCTCGCCCTGGTGGTGGTGGACGAGCAGCACAAGTTCGGGGTGGCGCAGCGGGCGGCCCTGCGGGGCAAGGGACACGAGCCTGACGTCCTGGTGATGACCGCGACCCCCATCCCCAGGACCCTGGCCCTGACCCTTTACGGCGACCTGGACGTGTCCGTGCTGGACGAGCTGCCCCCGGGCCGGCAGCCGGTGCGGACGTACCACCGGTTTCCGGACCGCCGGGACCGGGTGTACGAGTTCGTCCGCCAGCAGGTTCAGGCAGGCCGCCAGGCGTACGTGGTGTGCCCCCTGGTGGAGGAGTCCGAGCGGGTGGACGCCTCCGCCGCGGTGGAGCTGTACGAGCGCATGCGCACCCAGGTCTTCCCCGACCTGCGGGTGGGCCTGTTGCACGGCCGCATGCCCGTGGCGGACAAGGACGCGGTCATGGAGGCTTTCCGACGGGGGGAGATCCAGGTGCTGGTGGCTACCCCGGTGATCGAGGTGGGTGTAGACGTCCCCAACGCCACGGTGATGGTGGTGGAGGACGCGGACCGCTTCGGGCTCGCGCAGCTGCACCAGCTCCGGGGTCGGGTGGGCCGTTCGTCCCACCGGTCGTACTGTATCCTGATCTCGGCGTTGCCCACCGAGGAGGCGCGGCGACGCATCGAGGCCCTGGTGGAAACCCACGACGGGTTCCGCATCGCGCAGGTGGACCTGGAGCTGCGGGGTCCGGGGGAGTTCTTCGGCACGCGCCAGCACGGGCTGCCGGAGTTCCGGGTGGCCGACCCCGTCGGGGACGTGGCGCTGCTGGAGCGGGCGCGGGAGGCGGCGGAGGGCATCCTGGAGGAGGACCCACAGCTGGAACGGCCGGAACACCGGGTCCTGCGGGAGCGCTTGGTGCGGCGGTACGCGGAGTCCGGGGCGTACCTGGCGGTGGGTTGACGGTGCGGGTGGCCGCAGGCGAGGCCAAGGGGAAGCGGCTGCGGGTGCCGCGGGGGGTGGCGGCGCGGCCGACCCAGGACCGGGTACGCGAGGCGATCTTCAACGCCCTGGCGGACCGGGTGGTGGACGCGGACGTACTGGACCTGTTCGCGGGGGTGGGGACCCTGGGGATCGAGGCTTTGAGCCGCGGCGCCCGGCGCGCGGTGTTCGTGGAGCTGGACCCCAGGACCGCGACGGGGCTGCGGGCCAACCTGCAGCGGGCGGGACTCGCAGACCGCGCGGAGGTGTGGCGTGCGGATGCGCTGCGGGCCCTGCGGAGGCTGGAGCAGCGAGGCGACACTTTCCACCTGGTCTTCCTGGACCCCCCGTACCGCAGCGGGTGGCTGCAGCGCGCCCTGCGGGCGCTGGCACAGAGCCCTGTGCTGCGGGACGACGGGCTGGTGGTGGCGGAAGGCGCCCGCGGGGAGCCCGTGGCGGCGGAGGGGCTGGAGGTGACCTGGCAGCGCACGTACGGAGACACCGCGGTGGCGTTCCTCCGCAGGGCGAAAGGAGGCAGCGGTGAGGGTCGTGGTGTACCCGGGGACCTTTGACCCCGTGCACAACGGGCACGTGGACGTGATCCGCCGGGCGCGGGCGCTGTTTGACCGCGTGGTGGTGGGCGTGGCCCAGGAGTCCGGCAAGGAGCCGCTGTTTACCGTCCACGAACGGGTGGACATGCTGTGGGAGGCGGTGGCGGGGCTGGAGGGGGTCGAGGTGCAGAGCTTCGACGGGCTCACGGTGGAGTTCGCGCGGCGGTGTGGGGCCTCGGCCATCGTGAAGGGCGTGCGGGTGGGGGACCTGGAGTACGAGCTGCGGATGGCCCACGTGAACCGCCGCCTGGCACCCGAGCTGGAGACGGTGTTCCTGCCCACCAGCCCCGAGTACGGGTTCGTGAGCTCCACCCTCATCAAGGAGGTGGCGCGTCTGGGCGGGTCCGTGGACGGGCTGGTCCCCGAAGGGGTACGGGCCCGCCTGCGGCGCCGGTTCGGCGGGGCGTGAAGCCGTGGACAGCGTGTTCGAGCTGCTGGACCGGCTGGAGGCGCTCCTAAGCCGCGCCGGGACCGTGCCCTGGACGGACAAGCGCATCGTGGACGAGCGGGAGGTCCGCAGCCTGCTGGAGATGGTGCGGGCCCGTCTGCCCGCGGAGCTGGCGGAGGCGCACCGCCTGCGGACTGCGGCGGAGGAGGTCTTGCAGCGGGCTCAGGAGCAGGCCCGCAGGATCGTGACGGAGGCGCAGGAGGAGCTGGCCCACCGGGTGGACGAACACGAGGTGGTCCGGCACGCCCGGACGAAGGCGGAGGAGATCCTGGAGCGCGCGCGTCGGGAGGCGGACGAGACCCGCAGGGGCGCGGAGGAGTACGCGCGTCAGGTCCTGGACGACCTGGAGCAAGGGGTGCTGCGGGTGCTGCTGAGCATCCGGAAGGGGAAGGAGATCCTGGACCGCCGCCGGGAGGACTGAACGCGGCCCGGCCGCGCCGCGTCTGGCTTTCGCCTTGACTTCCCCCCACAGCGGGCCTAAGATCAGGGGGAGTGCGCGCCCGGGGGTCCGGGCGCGCGGGGGGGTTATGAAGGTCGCCCCAGAACAGGTCCGCTCCAGCCCCGGCCCGCGGCTGCGCCTGCACTTGGTCGAGCCCGGGCCCTCCGGCGCCG
>JBKBVM010000053.1:0-10337 GCA_046289555.1 bacterium | reverse complement strand
ACTCGTACGTACGCGCGGTACACGGCACCGAGAAAGAGACAGTCTACCACCTCTCCGGGCATCCACGCCGCACCCTCCGGCGGAGCGGAGTCAGCGGGCAGGAGCGCGACGTCTTCCGCACGGAACAGGAGCCGGCCTTGCGAACGGAGCTCGATCCGCCCTCCCGTGCCTACGGTGGCCGGAAGCACGTTGGTAGATCCCAGGAACTCCGCGACGAAGGGGTCCCGAGGCCTCGCGTACACCTCCTGCGGCCTCCCTGCCTGCACCACCCGGCCCCCCTCCATCACGACGAGGACGTCCGCAATGCTCAGGGCCTCCTCCTGGTCGTGGGTCACGTACACGGTGGTGATGCCCGTGCGACGCTGCAGGGCCCGGATCTCCACCCGGACCCGATGACGGACCTTAGCGTCCAGGTTGCTCAGAGGCTCGTCCAGCAGCAAAAGCCGCGGCCGGACCGCGATGGCCCGGGCCAGGGCGACCCGCTGCTGTTGCCCCCCGGATAGCTCTCGGGGCCGACGGGACTCGATTCCTGGAACGCGGTCTAGCTCTACCAAAGCCAGGGCCTCCTGCACCCGATCCCGCACCTCGCGGGATGGCAGGCGTCGCAGGCGAAGTCCGAACGCCACGTTGTCGAAGACGGTCATGTGGGGCCACAGGGCGTAGTTCTGAAACACCAGAGCACAGTCGCGCGCCTGAGGGGGTACGTCCGTGACGTCCCGCCCATCCATCCACACGCGCCCCTGGTCCGGGCGCACGAACCCCGCGAGCACTCTCAACAGCGTGGTCTTCCCGCATCCCGATGGGCCCACCACCGCGGTCAGCGCCCCTCGGGGGAAGGTGTGGGTCACGCCCGCGAGGGCCGTGACGCGACCGAACCGTTTCTCGAGCTGCTCGACCCGAACCTCCACGCGACGACCTCCTACAGGTGGCCGAAGAACGCCAGGTACTCGGCCCGCAGGAACCGCTCCAGGAGCAGCAGGAGGATGACACCGGGGGCCATCAAGATGAGGGCCGTTACCGAGGCGATCTGCAGTTCGTATCCCACGCTCGCCGTGTACATGTACACGGGCAACGTCGTGACGTACGGCGCGCCCACCAGCAGCGTCCCGTTGAACTCGTCCAGGGAGTGAAGGAACACCAGAATGGCGCTGGCGGCTACACCGGGCAGGGCGAGCGGCAACGCAATCCGAAAGAAGGTCCGCGTGGTTGAAGCTCCCAGGTTCAGAGCTGCTTCCTCGAGTTCGGGGCCGACGGCCCGGAACGCAGCTGTGAGGGTCCACACTGCGTACACCAGACCCCCAACCAGGTGGATCAGGACGACACCGGGAATCGTCCCCGCGAGGTTCCATCGGTAGAACAGCACGGTGGCGCTGGCGAACACCGGGAGCTGGGGAAACGCCTGAGGGAGGACGAACAGCGCCAGCACCGCGGCGCCGGCAGGCAGCCGCCTGCGGGCGGCCAGGTAACTGACGGGTACCGCCGCCACCAGGGCGAGCACCGTGGTGATTGTGGCGATGGTTACCCCCCGGGTGAGTGCCCGGAGGGGGTCTCCCTGCAGCATCCGCAGCCAGTACTTCAAGCCCAACTGTTGCGGAAATGGCGCCGGCCAGTGCCACCGCTCGGCCAGCGACCAGATCACCAGGCTGAGCAGGGGGCCGAGGATGACGATCAGCGCGAGAGTCCCGAGGGCCGCCCGCACCGTCAGCGCCAGCAAACCCCGACCCGCCGCGGTCATCGGGCCACCGACCGCAGGTAGGCGTAGATGGCGCCGGAAGCCATTACGTAGGACACCACCCCCAGGGCGCTAGCTACCCCGAAGTCCCCATGCTGGCCAAAGCGGTAGTAGAGGTCGATCATCAGCATCTGCGGCCCGGACCCGCGGCTCATGAGCAGGGGGATCGAGAACGAGGCCAGCATCGAGGTGAGGGTCAGGACCACCGCGAGAGACAGGGAGGTGGCGGACATGGGGACCAGGACCGCCCAGATCTGGCGCAGGGTCCCAGCCCCGAACCCCTGGGCGGCCTCCAGATAGCTGTCGTCTACGCCGCGGAAAGCACCGACCAGGAGCAGCACCACCAGGGCCAGGTGTTTCCAGGTAAGGGCCAGCACCAGTCCCAGCCAGCCCTCTCCGATCCCCAGCCGGGCACCCGACGGCACCAGCCCCATCGCGGAGAGCGCCAGAGCCAGAGTGCCGCCCGGCTGGAGGAACACCCGCATGGCGTGCCCCGTCACGACGAACGGCACGAACAGGGGGACCTTGAGCAGGAACTCCACCAAGGGCCAAGCCCGCAGCCGCAGGTACCCCGCCAGGTGGATCCCGCAGCTGAACGTAAGGGCGACGCCCGCACCCGCGACTCCCACGGTATAAAGCACGTCCTGTCCGTACAGTCGGGCCACGATGGCGTAGTTCTCCAGCGTCACGCGCCCGTCCCGGACGAAGGAGGCCACCAGGGACTGCAGGAGCGGCAGGCCGAACGCCACCCCCAGCACCGCCACCGCGGGCAGGGTGGCAAGGCCCCAAGCCCACCGCTCCCACCGGTGCGCCTCGCTGGCCAGGTTCACCGCACGATCTCCTCGTACGCCAGCAGGATGGCGTCGTAGTAGTCACCGAGCGGCATCTGCAAGGAGTACCGCGCCAGATCCTCCGGCGTGACGCCTCTGAACAGCAGCGCCCGCGCCCGGGGGGATACCAGCGGCATCACCCGGTTCGGGTCGATGCCCGGGTACCACCCGAACTGCTCGACGATGACCTTCGCCTGGACCTGGGGGTTCGCCACGAAGTCCACATACCGCACGCCCCAATCCCGGTTGGCCGCCTCCCGAGGGACCACCAGGTAGAGGGGGTAAATGGGGAGACCGGGGGCGATGAGGACGGGCGTGATCTCCGGGTTCATCCGGCCTTCGTTCTTCCACGCCACCAGCTGGTCCACCCACACCGCTCCCATCCAGATCTCGCCGCGGTTCAGGGCGTCTAGGGTACCGGCGTTGCCCGAGGTGATGACCACGTTCCGATTGAACTCCCGTAGCTGCTCGATCGCCTGGCGGATCAGCGGATCGTACTTGCGGTCGTAGGGGCCCTGGGTGAACAGGTCATACCGCCCCGTCTTGTAGTACACCCACGCCATCACGAAGCCGATGCCCGAGACGCCCCCCTTGATGCCGTTGTAGCCGAAGCGGCGAGGGTTGGCCCGCACCCACGCCTCCAACTCCGCAAAGGTGCGCGGCGGCTTCTGGACGTAGGCGGGATTGTACGCGATGGCGATCTGGTTCTTGAACATGGGCACCACGTAGCCCTTTACCTCGACCCCGAAGGCCCGCTCGGTGTCCGGTCCGACCACGTACCGGCCGAACTGCATCTGCGGGACGAACCGGTGCAGGAGGCGTTCTCGCACCATCTGGGCCGCGTACCGCATGGATACGAGAGCCACGTCCAGGTCCCAGGGCTTCCGCCCTGCGTCCGCCTGCGCCTTGATCTTCGTGTAGACGGCCCGGCTGGCCGCCTCGCCGGTACCGGTGCCCACCGCGTGCACGGTGACGCCCGGGTTGTTTTTGGCGAAGGCCACCCCCAGGTAGTTGTTGTGGGCCTCCACCACGTTGACGTCCGCCGCGATCGCCACCTGGACCGTGACCCGGGACTGTGCGAACCCGGCTGGCGCAAGGCCCCCTACGAGGACGACCATCGCCGCCAGAGCCTTCCCACGCATGGCTGCTCACCCCTTTCCGGTTAATGTGGACTTCTCGCCGCGCACCCGACCCTGCGCCAATTCCCAGGCCAGAGCCACCGCCTCGGCGGCGTCGCGCGCCCGCACGATGGGGTCGCCCTGTAGCCCCGGCCGGGAAAGCTCCCAGGTCCCCAGCCCGACCACGGGGACGCCCAGCTTCAGCGCGTACGCGATCTCCGACAGCGTCCCGTAGCTTCCGCCCACCGCCACCACGGCGTCGGAGGTGCGCACCACGATCACGTTGCGCGCCTCGCCGAGCCCCGTCACCACGGGTACGCTCACGTAGGGGTTGGCTTCCTCCACCCGCGTGCCGGGCAGGATCCCCACCACCAGACCTCCCTCCGCCGCAGCCCCGCGGGCCGCTGCCTCCATCACCCCTCCCAGCCCCCCGCACACCAGCACCCCGCCCCGGCGGGCGATCTCACGGCCCACCTCCTCGGCCAGCCAGCGCATCTCCGGGCGGGCGTCCTGCTCGCCGATCACCCCGATGTGCACCCGCCTACTCACGGTACACCTCGTAGCAGGCGTCCACGGGCAGGCCTGCATCCACGAAGGCCACGCCCTCCACCAGCAGCAGGGGCGTGCCAGGAGGAACCTCCAGCAGTCGCGCTTCGGAGGCCCTCGCTCTCACCGGTCGGTACACTCGCTCGCAACGCGTGAACCGGTAGCCGTAGTGCTCCTCCACGATGCGGTACAGGGAGTCGGACGCCAGGTCCAGACCGCCCAGGCCCGGGCAAATGCGCACCGGAATGCACGAAACGTGGTACGCCACCGGGTGACCCGCCACGAGCCGAAGCCGCCGGATCCGGTACACCAGCTCCCCGGGGCCGAGCTCCAGCGCCCTGCGCACCCCCTCCGCGGGTCGTTCCCGTCGCACGCTCAGGACCCGGTTCTGCACTTCCACCCCGTGTGCCCGCATCTCCTCGGTGAAGGACAGCACGGTCCAGAAACGGCGCAGCGCTCTGGGCCGGCTGGCAAAGGTGCCGACGCCGTGCCGGCGCTGGACCAGGCCTTCTGCGGCTAGCGTGGCGATGGCCTGCCGCACCGTCATCCGGCTGCACCCGAACCGACGGGCCAGCTCCCCCTCGGAGGGCAGCCGTGCGCCTTCAGGGAACTGCCCCTGGCGGATCCACCGCTCCACGGCCCGGCGGACCGCCAGATATCTCGGGCGAGCCGTCTAGACCACGCATGGCGATAGAGTAGCCCGCCGGAACCTGTCGGTCAAGGAGAGACCGGCTCTCCGCCGAAAAGTGTGCTCCGGTGAAAGAGTGGGGAGCGGACGACCCAAAGGATGGCTAGAAGACAACATCCCGGAAAGGAGGCTCGCCGCCGCCCACGCGCCGGGGTCTTACTGCGCTCTTGGGACTTGGGAGGCGACCGCTCCACCAAGGGTTTGCGGCAGTGGCCTGCGGTGGACGGGAGAGGGCGGGCCGTTGCGGTAGCCGCGCCTTAGGTCCCCTCGTCCCGCAACAGGACCACCTTCTGCGGGTCGAAACGCACCGCCACCCGGTCGCCCGGAGTCCCGCCGGCCTCCCCGTACGCCAGGAGGGGGAAGTCACCCAGGTCGATCCGGTACTTGGTGGCTGACCCTTCGAACAGGGCGGAGCGCACCACGCCCTGCCACGCCACAGGGTCCGCGCCTGAAGCGGGTCCCACCGTCACGTGCTCCGGCCGGACGCTGGCCAGCACCGACTCCCCGGGTGAGGCCTCCACACCGTCCGCCCGGGCGCGGATGGTGCCGCGCGCGGTCTCCACTAGTGCGACCCCGCCCTCCACCTGCGCCAGCCTGCCCGGCAGGAGGTTGGTGGTGCCCAGGAACTGCGCCACGAAGCGGGTCCGGGGCCGCTCGTACAGGTCGCGGGGGGGGCCGACCTCCAGGACCTTCCCGTCCCGCATCACCGCCACCACGTCCGACAGCGCCAGGGCTTCGATCTGGTCGTGGGTCACGTACACCGTGGTGATGTTCAGCTGCCGCTGCAGGGCCCGCAGCTCCTCCCGGACCTTGGCGTCCAGTTTGCAGGGGCTCGTCCAGCAGGAGGACCTCCGGCTCACACCGGAGGCAGGAGTAATCGGGTCTCTGACCGAACTAACTCCACAAAGCGGGTTGTTTTCCCGGATAGCGGGATACCTGGGGTTATGCATGACGCGGCCTAGACGCCATGAAACTGGGGAGGTCCTCCGCGGGGTGGAGCGAGCGGTGGCGTTGCTCCACCGATTCACGACGGACCCCGTGCTCGATCTGCCGCGTGCGGCCCGGCATCTCAACGTGTCCCGCAGCACCGCATACCGGGTCCTGCGCTCCCTTGAGGCCGGAGGGCTGGTTGTCTACGACCGTGAGCGCCGCGCCTACTACCTGAGCCTAGCCGTTGCCCGACTGGGACAGGTGGCCCTATCCAGGATTGACCTCCGGTCGGTGGCCCGACCGTACCTGCAGCGCCTCTTGGAGGACACCGGCGAGTCCGTCTTCCTGCTGGTGGTGGAAGGCCGGTCCGCGATCGTGATTGACACGCTGCCGAGCGAAGCCCCGCTCAAGCTGACATACCCGGTGGGCACGCCCTGGCCGCTGCACGCGGGAGCTTCCAACAGGGTCTTGCTCGCCCACCTCCCCCCGGAGCAGATCGAGGAGATCCTGGCCGGGCCACTGCCGCGTGTGACCCCAAGAACCATCACCGACCCGAACCGGCTGCGGGCGGAGCTGGAGCGCGTCCGACGGCTCGGCTATGCCTACTCCAACGGCGAGCTGACGCCGGGGGTTGTAGGGATCGCCGTGCCGATTCTGTGTGCCGGGCAGCTGATGGGCGCGCTCGCGGTGGCCGGCCCGAGCACTCGCCTGCGGACCAGACGGGTTTCCGGAATCGTGAAGCAGCTGAAAACCGCAGCCGACGCCATTGTTGGGCATCTCATGGGGTCGGCCGCCAAACTGCTGCCCTAAAAAAAGCCAAGGGGGTGAGGAAAGATGAAGAGGTGGACATCCGCCGCCCTCCTGTTGGGGGTGGTCCTGGCCATGGCCGCGCCCGGTCCGACCCGGGCTGGGGTTGCGGCACCGCTCGTGGTCACGAGTTACGGGGGGCCCTGGGAACAGTTCATGCGGCGGGAGATCGTGCCGGGCTTCGAGAGCGAGACGGGGGCGAAGGTGGAGCTTTCCGTGGGGCTCTCCCGGGACTGGGTCGCAAAGGTACGCGCCGCCGGCCGCGGCGCCCCGCCGTTTGACGTGCTCATCGCCAACACGACGTGGGTTTCGGCTCTGCGCAAGGAGGGGTTCCTCGACAAGCTGACCGTGGAGAAGATCCCCAACCTCAAGGATGTCTGGCCCGAGCTGCGCATCAAGGACGACGTCGGGGTGATCACGCTGGTCGGACCGCTGGGTATCGCATATCGGAAAGACCTGGTCACGAAGGTACCGAAGTCGTGGAAGGATCTGTGGGACCCAGCTTACCGGGGCAAGCTCGGCCTCTACAGCGTGGCCAACTCGGCCAATCCGATGTTCACCATGCTCGTCTCGCGTATTTACCGCGGCCACGACCGTGACATCGATTTCGCCATCAACAAGATCAAAGAACTGTGGCCCTTCCGTCAGACCGACTTCTCCGGCGACATGGAGATCCTGCTCACCCGCGGGGAGGTCCACGTGGGCATCCTCGACTCTCCGGCGGCCTCCCGCCTCAAGGCTCAGGGCGTCCCCATCGAGTGGGTATTCCCTCGTGAGGGGGTGTTCATGTTCGAGCAGGATACCAACGTCCTGGTCGGCTCTGCCAACAAGGATCTGGCGTTTCGGTTCATCAACTACTTCCTGTCCCGCCCGGTCCAGGAGAAATGGGCGGCGCAGTTCTGGTGGACCCCCGCGAACCGAACGGTGCGGATCACGGGACGACTGGCCCTCCAGATTCCCGTGCACACCCAGGCACAGATCCGGCAGATCATGAAGTGGGACTGGGACTGGGTGAACGCCGGCGCGCGGGAGCAGATGATCGATCGGTGGAACCGTGTGATCCTCGGGCGGTAGGCGTGGAATGTCGTCCATCACGCTCCGCGGACTGACAAAACGGTTCGGCCCGGTGGCGGCGGTTCAGCAGCTGGACCTGGAGATCCAGGAGGGTGAGCTGGTCACCCTCCTGGGTCCCTCCGGGTGCGGCAAGACCACGACGTTGCGCCTCATCGCCGGTCTGGAGGTCCCGGACGCCGGGGAGGTCCTCTTCAGCGGCCGCGCGGTCACAGCGCTGCCGCCCGAGCGTCGAAACGTCGGGATCGTCTTCCAGAGCTATGCCCTCTTCCCTCACATGACCGTGTGGCAGAACGTTGCGTTCGGCCTGGAAATGCGCCGTGAGCCTCCCCGGCTCATCCGGGACCGGGTGGCAGCGATCCTCGACCGTGTACAACTGCGAAGGCTGGAACACCGCTACCCTCACCAGCTCTCCGGCGGACAGCAGCAGCGCGTGGCGCTAGCCCGAGCGCTCGTGATGAATCCGGCTGTACTCCTGCTCGACGAGCCGCTCGCCAACCTGGATGCACGGCTCCGAGAGGACATGCGGTTCTACATCCGGCAGCTGCAGCGAGAGGTCGGGATCACGACGGTGTACGTCACCCACGACCAGGCGGAGGCCATGGTCCTGGCTGACCGCATCGCCATCATGCGCGACGGTCGCCTGCAGCAGATCGGCCCTCCGGAGGAGATCTACCGGCGCCCTCGCAGCGCCTGGGTGGCGGAATTCGTCGGGCTCTCGAATTTCATCCCCGGCAGGGTGACCGGCCGCGAGAACGGCCTTCTGGTCGTGCGCACGGCTGTTGGGACCTTCACCTGCGCGGGGGAAGCGGAGGCCGGCAGTGAGGTCCTGATCTGCGTGCGTCCGGAGGCGCTGCGGTTCGACGAGAGCTACCCGAACCGGCTGCGGGGGACGGTCCGCGAGCGAGTCTACCTGGGCAACCTCGTCGATTACCGGGTGGAGGCGCCGGGTGGCCTGCAGTTGCGCGTGCAGGCCGACCCGTCCCGGGTTGTGGCACCCGGCGGGACCGTCAGCCTGAGCTTCGACCCGTCCGCCGCCTGGGCCGTAGACGCACGGGAGGGGTGAGAGGTGGCCAGTGCCGAGAGTGCTCTCCGGGCGGGCGTCCGAGCGGCTCCCCGTCGTGGACTGCCGCCCTGGCTGCTCATCGCGCCCACGCTGCTGCTTCTGGCGGTCTTCTTTCTCGTGCCCTACGTCAACATGGTCCGGATGAGCCTCCTGGTGAAACCCGCTGTCGGCGCCTACCAGCCTGAGTTCACGCTCGCCAACTACGCTCGGGCGCTGCTGGACCCGTTCCACTGGCGGGTCATGTACCGGACGTTCTGGTTGGCGAGCGTGACCACGGCGCTCACGCTGCTCATCGCCTATCCGGTAGCCTACCACCTGACCTACGCGCCCCGGCGTCGCCGGCGCTGGCTTCTCATGCTCCTGATCTCGCCGCTCCTGGTCAGCCTGGTTGTGCGCGGCTTCGCCTGGATGATCCTGCTAGGACGGGTGGGGCTGGTGAACCTGGCGGCGCAGCGGCTAACCGGCCATGAGCTCGTGCTGATCGGGACGCCCACGGCAATCGTCATCGGCCTCGTCCACGTTTACGTCCCGTTTATGGCGCTGGCCATCGCCGGCGCGCTCCAGAACATCCCTCCCGACCTCGTTCAAGCCGCCCGCTCGCTGGGCGCCTCGCCCTGGTGCGCCTTTCGCCGCGTGGTCTGGCCGCTCTCCCTGCCCGGTGTCCAGGCGGGGACCCTGCTGGTCTTCGTCCTGGCGGTCAGCTCGTACGTGATCCCGATCCTCCTCGGGGCCAGCAACGTCCTGGTCATGCCGATGCTCATCGTGCAGACCCTCCTGGATGCCTTCAACTGGCCCCTGGGGTCGGCGCTGTCCATGGTGTTTTTTGGTCTCACCGCCGCTGTCGTAGCAGTCTACCTGCGCCTGCTGGCGCGAGGGATGCCGTGGACGCGCGCATGACCGGCCGCGGGACCTGCCTCGCCATCGTCGTCACCGGCGTCTACGTCTTTCTCATCGGGCCCATGGCCATCGTGGTCCTCGCCGCGCTGAACGCGGGGGACTATCTGGCTTTCCCGCCGCAGGGGCTCTCTCTGCGCTGGTTCATCCGGGCGGCGCAGACCGAGCCATTTGTCCGCAGCTTCCTGTTCAGTCTCAAGCTGGCCGCGTGGGTGACCGTCGCCAGTACGCTTCTGGGGACGGCCGCGGCCCTGTACGTCGTGCGTCATTCCACCCGCTTTCGCAATGTGCTGCGGCTGGCCATCCTCGCTCCGCTGCAGCTTCCGGCCATCCTGACCGGCATTGCCCTGCTCATTTTCTTTCTCGCCACGAGAATCGGGACACGCGGGATGGGGGCTCTATTCATCGGACATACCCTCGTTTCCCTGCCCTACGTCTTCCTGACGGTCTCCGCAGTCCTGGCCGGCTTCGACCGCTCACTTGAGGAAGCAGCACGTTCTCTGGGAGCAGGACCCTTCACGACGTTCCGGCGGATCACGCTGCCGCTAATCAAGGGAGGGGTGATCTCTGGCGCGCTGTTTGCCTTCATCACGTCCTTCGACCAGTTCCCGATCTCTCTCCTGCTGGTGAGCGTGGGCAACACCACGCTCCCAAT
>JBKBVM010000052.1:0-10396 GCA_046289555.1 bacterium | reverse complement strand
GTGGGCCCCGGTGTGTGGGTCCCGGTCTTCGGGGTGGACGGCCGGTTGACCGCCTTCGGGCCCCAGGATCGAACCTGGTCGGTGCCGGCCGGCCCTGGGGCAGTGCTGGAGCTGTGGGAACGCGTGGGGAACGACCTGGTGGCCTGCGGCCTCCTGCAGCACCCCGCCGCCCTGTGGGGCAGCGACGTCAGTGAATCCACCCGATCGGCGCTGCTGGCCTCGAGCCAGCCCACGGGGCTCGCACTGCGCTTCGTCCGCTTCCACCTCTCGGGTGCCGGCCACGTGGTCTTGCCGGTCCGCCGCCTGGGGGGTCGGGTGTTCGCCAGCTGCGGGGAGCTGTCCTGCCTGCACGTGGCCGCTGACCCCACGACCCTGCGGGAGTACCTATCCGCGCACCTGGCCCAAGCGAAGGTGGTGACGGGGCTCCAGGACGTGGCGCTGGAGGAGGACGGCACTTCTTCCCGCCACACCGCCCACGCGGGCGGCCTACGCCTGGGCCTGGCTCCGTCCAACGGCTGAGGAGGTGGGAGACGTGACCTGGGTGTGGTGGGTGGTCCTGGCAGTTCTGGCTACCGTGGCGGGGGTGGTGTGGGCGGTCCGGTACACCAAGGTGGGCCCCAACGAGGTGCTCATCATCTCCGGGCGGCGGCGCACGGTGACGGGTCCGGACGGCCGACGCCGGACGGTGGGCTACCGGCTGGTTCACGGCGGCGGCACCTTCGTGTGGCCCATCAAGGAGAAGGTCCAGCGCATGTCGCTGGAACTCATGACCCTGGAGGTCCGCACCCCGGAGGTGTACACGGTGAACGCCATCCCCGTCACCGTGGACGGGGTGGCCCAGGTGAAGATCCGGGGCGACGAGGACAGCATCGCGGTCGCCGCGGAGCAGTTCCTGTCCCGCTCCCGGGACGACGTGATGCGGACGGTGTTGCAGACCCTGGAGGGCCACATGCGGGCGGTCCTGGGCACGCTCACGGTGGAGGAGATCTACCGCGGCCGTCAGGAGCTGGCGCGCCGCGTCCGGGAAGCCGCGAGCGAGGACCTGCACAAGATGGGCATGGAGATCGTCTCCCTCACCATCCGCAACGTGACCGACAGCCAGGGGTACCTGGAGGCCCTTGCACGACCCCGCATCGCCCAGGTGAAGCGGGACGCGGTGAAGGGGGAGGCGGAGGCGGAGAAGGAGGCGCAGCAGGCGCGTTTCCAGGCGGAGACCGCCATCGCGCAGGCGCAGCGGGACATGGAGGTCAAGAAGGCGGAGTACGAGGCGGAGGTCAAGGCCAAGCGGGCGGAGGCGGACCTGAGCTACGACCTCCACCGCTACCGCATCGCCCAGCGGGTGAAGGCGGAGGAGATCCAGGTGGGCATCGTGGAGCGGGAGAAGCTGGCGGAGCTGGAGGAGCGCGAGGTGGTCCGCAAGGAGAAGGAGCTAGTGGCCACCGTCCTCAAGCCCGCCCAGGTGGAGCGCCAGCGGACGGAGGTGCTGGCGGAGGCGGAACGTTACCGCCTGGAGGCCGAGGGGATGGGCCGGGCGGAGGAGATCAAGGCCCAGGGCGCCGCGGAGGCAGAGGTCATCCGCCTCAAGGGTCTCGCGGAAGCGGAGGCCATGCGGAAGAAGGCGGAGTCGTGGAGCCAGTACAACGAGGCGGCAGTCACGGAGCTCATCGTGCGGGTGCTGCCCGAGCTGGCCCGGGCGGTGTCCGAGCCCCTCGCGAAGACCGAGCGCATCGTGGTGGTGAACGCGGACGCCTCCGGCGCCGGGGTGTCCCGGATCCCCGCGGACGTGGCCCGGGTGGTAGCCCAGCTGCCGACCCTGGTGGAGTCCCTCACCGGAGTGAAGCTGGAGCAGCTGCTGGAGCGGGTCCCCGACCTCCACCGGGCGCAGCCCGCGGCCGAACCTGCGTCCACCGCGCCGCAGTCGTAAGGAGGGTGCCATGGCGGTGGTCCGTCAACGAGTCCGCGAGCAGCCCGTCGCCACCCCGGAGGACGTGCTGGAGCTGTGCGAGCGCCGCGGGATCCAGATGGTGGACCTGCGGTTCACGGACCTGGTGGGCGGCTGGCAGCACTTCTCCGTGCCCGTGGAGGAGCTGTCGGAGGACCTGTTCGTCGAGGGGGTGGGCTTCGACGGCAGCAGCATCCGGGGGTTCCAGGACATCCACGAGAGCGACATGATCCTCCTCCCCGACCCGCGGACCGCCCGGGCAGACCCCATGGCCAAGACCCCCACCCTGATCCTGGTCTGCGACGTGTACGACCCCGTCACCCGGGAGCGGTACAGCCGGGACCCGCGGGGAGTGGCCCAGCGGGCGGAGGACTACCTGGTGCGCACCGGCATCGCCACCACCAGCTACTGGGGCCCCGAGGCGGAGTTCTTCGTGTTCGACGACGTGCGGTTCGACCAGAACGTCCACTGCGGGTACTACTTCGTGGACTCCGCAGAGGGCGCGTGGAACACCGGGCGGGACGAACGCCCCAACCTGGGCTACAAGCCCCGGTACAAGGAGGGGTACTTCCCCGTCCCGCCCACGGACAGCCTGCAGGAGTTCCGGTCCCAGCTGGTGCGGAAGATGCGGGAGGCCGGGGTGGAGGTGGAGGTCCACCACCACGAGGTGGCCACCGCGGGACAGTGCGAGATCGACCTGCGCTTTTCGACCCTCACGGAGATGGCGGACCGGGTCCAGGTGTACAAGTACCTGGTGAAGACCTTCGCCCGCGAGCACCTGAAGACTGCCACCTTCATGCCCAAGCCCCTCTTTGGCGACAACGGGAGCGGCATGCACACGCACCAGAGCCTGTGGGACGAGGGCCGCAATCTGTTCTTCGACCCGCGCGGCTACGCGCAGCTCAGCGAGCTGGCCCTGTACTACATCGGAGGCCTGCTGAAGCACTCGCCGGCCCTGCTGGCCTTCTGCGCGCCCACCACCAACTCCTACCGCAGGCTGGTGCCGGGCTACGAGGCGCCCGTGAACCTCGTGTACTCGCAGCGGAACCGCAGCGCCGCCATCCGGATCCCCATGTACTCCACCCACCCCAAGTCCAAGCGGATCGAGTACCGGCCCCCGGACCCCAGCTCCAACCCGTACCTCGCGTTCGCGGCCATGCTGATGGCGGGGCTCGACGGCATCCTGAACCGCATCGACCCCGGACCCCCCATGGACGTGGACCTGTACGAGCTACCCCCTGAAGAGGCCAAGCACGTGCGGCAGGTGCCCGGGTCCCTGGAAGAGTCGTTGCGGGCCCTGGAGGAGGACCACGAGTTCCTCCTGCGGGGAGGGGTGTTCACGGAGGACCTCATCGAGACGTGGATTGCGTACAAGCGCAAGCGGGAGGTGGACTACATCCGCCTGCGGCCGCACCCGTCGGAGTTCTACCTGTACTACGACGTGTAGCCCGCGCGGTCCAGGAGCACCCGCGCGTCCACCGCCCAGCAGCCCTCAGGCCCTGCCACCACGGGGTTGAGGTCCAGCTCCCGCACGTGGGGTTCGGCCAGGAGGAGCTGTCCGGCCCGAACCAGGACGTCCGCCACCGCCTGGAGGTCCGCGGGCGGCCGGCCCCGCGCCCCCTGCAGCAGCCGGTAGCACGCGGTCTCCTGGATCTGACGCAACGCCTCCGCCCGGTCCAGGGGGGCCAGGCGGAACGCCACGTCCCGCAGGACCTCCACCAGCACGCCGCCCGAGCCCACCATCACCACGGGACCGAACTGGGGATCCCGAAGCCCTCCCACCACCACCTCCGCGGAGCCAGCCACCAGGGGTTGGACCAGCACGCCCTCCCACCGCGCGTGCGCAGCCCGCCGCGCCACCTCCTCCCGCAGCCGGCGGAAGCCTTCCCGGACCTCCTGCTCGCCTCGCAGGCCCACCAGCACGCCCCCGACGTCCGACTTGTGCAGCACGTCCGGGCTGGACACCTTCAGGACCACCGGGTTCCCTAACCGCAGGGACGCGGCTACGGCCTCTTCCTCGGTGTTGCATAGCTCCCACCGGGGGTGCGGGATCCCGTACGCATCGCACAGCTCGTACGCCTCCCACTCCCGCAGGGCGTCCCGCCCTTCCCGCAGCGCCCGCTCCACCACCGGGTGGCTCACGGCCGCAGCCGCTTTCGGGCGCGCGCGTACTCCACCATCCGCGCCAGCACCCGCACCGCCTCCTCAGGGAACTCGAAGGTACACAGACCTCCCTTCTCCAAAAGCCGGCGCGCCGCCAGGGCCGCGTCGCCGAACGTGATCACCACCAGCACGGGCTTCCGCCGGCCCTCGGGCTGGTCCCGGTACGCCTCCAGGACGGAGCGAGCCACCTCTTCCTCGTCCAGGAACGCCGGGGGAGGGGTCAGGAGGACCACCGCGTCCACCTCGTCGTCCTCCAGGAGGACCCGCAGCGCGTCCCCGTGGGTGCGGGCCACCAGCGCGCCCGTCATGTCCACGTAGCCCTCTGGCTGCCCGACCGCGGCCAGATCCGACAGCACCGATCCCAGTCTCTCCCGTGTCCGGGGGGAGAAGTGGGCTAGGCGCAGGTGCGGCTGCGCGGCCACCTCGTCCACGCAGAGGGTCCCCGGCCCGCCCACCGCGCTCAGGACCGCCACCCGGTCACCCCGGGGCAGGGGCAGCCGTTCGAAGGCCCGCACCACGCCGTAGAATTCCGACACGGTCCGCGCCCGCACCACGCCCGCCTGCCGGAAGGCGCCTTCGTAGATGGCGTCGGGGCTGGCTACGGAGCCCGTGTGGCTTTGGGCGGCCCGGGCACCCTGCTCCGTGCGCCCGGGCTTGAGCACCACCACGGGCTTGTCCTGTCCGACCCGCGCAGCGGTCTGGACGAAGGCGCGCGCGTCTGCCACGCCCTCCAGGTAGACGCCCACCACCCGCGTGCACGGGTCGTCGGCGAGGTACGCCAGCAGCTCGGTCAGGGAGACGTCCGCCATGTTGCCCACCGACGCCAGCTTGCACAGGCCCACCATCTCCAGCGGCCGCGCCCACTGGAGGAAGGACATGGCGAGGGCCCCGCTCTGGCTCAGCAGGGAAGCCCCTCCCGCGGGGTACGGGCCCAGGTCGAAACTGGTGGTGAGCCCCACGTGGGCGTCCGCCACGCCCACGCAGTTGGGCCCCACCAGCCGGATGCCCGCGGTGCGGAGCGTGCGGACCAGCTGCTCCTGCAGCTGCCGCCCCGCGTCCCCCACCTCCGCGAAGCCACCCGAGACCACCACCGCCGCAGCGGCGGCCCCCCGCTGCGGCCTTCGGGCCGCCAGCTGGGCGGCCACCACGAGGCACGCAGCTGCGGGGACCACCACCACCGCCAGGTCTACCGGGCCGGGGACCTGCAGCACGCTGGGGTAGCAAGGCAGCCCCAACACCTCGGTGGCTCGCGGGTTTACGGGGTAAATACCGCCCGCGTAGTGGGTCCGCTGCAGCTGGGCCACGACCTGGTGGCCCGGGCCACCGGGCTCTGCGGAGGCTCCCACCACCGCCACGCCCCGCGGCGCGAAGAAAGCATCCAGCCCCTCGGGTCCTGGCCGGTGCGCGTGCGCCATCGGGCGGTCAGCTCACCCGCTCCAGCACGGTGGCCGTAGCCATCCCGTGGCCGATGCACATCACCTGCAGCCCGAACTGCCCGTCGCGGCGCTCCAGCTCGTCCACCAGCTTGGCCATGAGCACCGCCCCCGTGGCCCCCAGGGGGTGGCCGTGCGCGATGGCCCCGCCGTTGGGGTTCACCCGCTCCAGGTCCGGCTCCAGCTCCCGAGCCCAGCCCAGCACCACGCTGGCGAACGCCTCGTTGATCTCCACCACGTCCACGTCCCTCAGGCTCAGGCCGGCCCGCTGCAGCGCCGCCCGGGTGGCGGGCACCACCTCCATCAGCTGCAGGGTCGGGTCACCCGCCACCACCACCCGCGCCCGGAACCGCGCCCGTACCCGCAGGCCATGGGCCTGAGCGAACTCCCGGTCCGCCACCAGGACCGCAGCCGCGCCGTCCGAGATCTGGGAACTGTTCCCCGCGGTCACCCGCCCGTCGGGCCGGAACACCGGAGGGAGCTGCAGCATGCGCTCCAGGGACGGCTCGAACCGGATCCCCTCGTCGTGCTCCACCCGCACGGGCCGCCCTTCAGAATCCTGCCCTTCCACCGGGACGAGCTGCTGGCGGAACCACCCCTCCCGGGTGGCCCGCGCGGCCCGCACGTGGCTGGTGTAGCTGAACTCGTCCAGCTCCCGACGGGAAAGGCCGTACCGGTCCGCGATGCGCTCCGCAGACTCGCCCTGGTGCACCAGCTCGTACCTGTCCTGGGCCGCGGGGCTGAGATTCCTCAGGTCCCCGATGTCCAGGAACATGGGGACCCGCGTCATGGACTCCACCCCGCCCGCGATCACCACCCGGGCGTCCCCGGCGGCGACAGCCTGCGCGGCGAAGTGCACCGCCTGCTGGCTGCTCCCGCACATCCGGCTGAGGGTGACCGCAGGGACCCGGTGCCCCAGGGAGGAACACAGGACCGCGAGCCGCCCCACGTTCATCCCCTGCTCCCCGGCCTGGGTCACGCAGCCCGTGATCACATCGTCCACGCACTCCGGCGGGATCCCGTTGCGCTGCAGTAGGGCGTCCAGGACCGTGGCGTACAGCACCTCGGGCCGTACCGCCCGCAGAAGTCCGCCCCGCTTGCCGATGGGCGTGCGGACCGCGTCCACGATCACCGGCTCGCCCACGTCCACCTCCTGAGCCGCCCGCTCCCCCTCAGGATACGGAACCCGCCCGCCCGCATGCCAGTCCTGTCCCGTGGCGGCGTCGTGGTAGCTAACCTTCCTGGGCGGTGGTGCGTGGTCGTTGGATGCCCTGTGGCGGAAGCCCCGGGACCGATGACCTCACCACGAACACGCCGCACGTCCTCAGTACCGTCGCTCTTTCGGCTCGAAGCGCGTGATCACCACGGGCTTGTCCTCCAGCCGGACCTCGCGGGCTGCAGGCCGCCACACCAGGGTGTGGCGCAGCCAGCGGGCGTCGTCGCGCTCGGGGTAGTCCTCCCGGAAGTGGGTCCCGCGGCTCTCGGTGCGGTGCAGGGCGCTGGCCGCGGTGGCCTCCGCCACGTCCAGCAGGCAGCCCGTCTCGAACGCCTCCACCAGCTCCTGGTTGTACACATACCCCCGGTCCGAGAGGCCCACCCGGCGGTATCGCTCCTGCAGCTCCCACAGGCCCTGCAGGGCCTGCTGCAGGCCGGCCCGGTTGCGGAAGACCGAACAGTGCCGCTCCATCACGTCCTGGAGCTCCAGGCGCAGCCGCGCGCAGGACTCCTCACCGCGGGCTCCCACTAGCCGCAGGAAGTGCTCCGCGGGGCCGTCCAGGGGCGAGGGGGGCGCAGCGGGCATGGCCCGGGAACGGGCCAGCTTCGCCATGTCCTGCGCCGCGCGACGGCCGAACACGAGGATGTCCACCAGGGAGTTGGTCCCCAGTCGGTTGGCCCCGTGCACGGACACGCACGCGCACTCCCCCGCCGCGTACAGCCCCTCCACCGCCTGCCGCCGGCCGTCCCACAGCACCCGCCCCCACGTGTCCGTGGGGATCCCGCCCACCGCGTAGTGGGCCGTGGGCCGAACCGGGACCAGGTCCCGGGCAGGGTCCAGGCCGAGGTACGTGCGGATCAGGGCGGTGACCTCTGGGAGCTTGGTGCGCCGCACTTCCTCGGGCAGGTGGCGGAAGTCCAGAAACACGCAGTCGCCCTGCTTACCGCCTCCCCGGCCCGCCTGGATCTCCCGGAAGATGGACCGGCTCACCACGTCGCGGGGCGCCAGCTCCAGGAGGTTGGGGGCGTACCGCTCCATGAACCGCTCGCCCAGCCCGTTCACCAGGTAGGCACCCTC
This sequence comes from bacterium, assembly GCA_046289555.1. GTDB lineage: Bacteria > Sysuimicrobiota > Sysuimicrobiia > Sysuimicrobiales > Sysuimicrobiaceae > Tepidifontimicrobium. The sequence goes on along the minus strand of JBKBVM010000052.1, from coordinate 2,565 downwards.
GCCGCGGGACGCCTCGGACAGCAAAATCCCCCGTCCGTAGATGCCCGTGGGGTGGAACTGGTAAAACTCCATGTCCTCCAGCGGTACCCCGCGGCGCCAGACCAGCGCCGGACCATCTCCGGTCAACGTCACCGCGTTGGTGGTGGTCCGGTAGATCTGGCCCCACCCGCCCGTGGCCAGCAGCACGGCCTTCGCCCGTACCCCGTGCAGGCCCCCGCGCCGTATGTCCCAGGCCAGAAGCCCCGAGCACGCCCCCTCGTCCACCCACACGTCCACCACCAGGAACTCGTCGAAAAACCGCACCCCCCGCCGCAGGCACTGCTGGTACAGGGTGTGCAGGATCATCTGCCCGGTGCGGTCCGCGGCGTACACGGACCGTGCCAGAGGCCGCTCGCCGAAGTTGCGGGTGTGCCCTCCTGCCCGGACCCGCTGCTCGATGCGGCCGTCCGGGGCTCGGTCGAAGGGAAAGCCCATGTGCTCCAGCTCGTACACCACGCGGATGGCCTCGAAGCACAGGATCTCCACCGCGTCCTGGTCCGCGAGGTAGTCCCCGCCCTTCACGGTGTCGAAGGCGTGCCACTCGGGATGGTCCTCCTCCGCGTGCCCCAGGGCCGCGCCCATGCCGCCCTGTGCGGCGCCCGTGTGGGATCGCAACGGGTGCACCTTGCTGAACACCGCCACGCGAAGGTCCGGGTGGCGCGAGAGCTCCAGGGCCGCGTACAGCCCAGCTCCACCCCCACCCACCACCACCGCGTCGAACTCGTGCCAGACCACCTCCATGGTGCCCTCCGACCGTGCGTGGGAGAGTTGAGCCTACAGACGGAGCCGACCCTGGGGGAGGTGGACGCCCAGCAGGTGGGCCAGCAGCTCCAGGCCCGCCACCATCAGCGCGGTGTAGGCGACCGCGGTCGGCCAGCGGACCCGGGCCACCCCTACCAGAACCCACAGGCTCCACAGCACGGACGCCCACCGCAGACCCAGGAACCACGTGGCAGCCACGTAGAGCGCCAGGCTCACGAGGTACGCGACCGCCCGGCGCACGCGCTCCCGCACCGCGCCGGGTTCGGCCTCCACCTCCTCCTCGTCTGTCAGGGGACCGCCGTAGCCCCGCAGTTCCCGCACCAGCTGCACCGCGGTCAGCACCGTACCCGCTGCGGCCGCGGACACGGGCATGAGGGCGGCGTCCGGCAAAAAGCCCCGCGCGGTCCACCAGGCGTACCCGAACACCGCCAGCACCACCGCGGTCGCCACCGCGGACGCGCCAGCCGGCTGCCGAGGGGCCTCCGGCCCGATCCGGGCCCGCTCGCGCAGCCACCGGACGGCGCTCCACACAAACGGGGCCACTACCAGCAAGCCGATCACCACGACCCCGGGCCGCAACAGCCAGGCCTCCGGCCGCGGGTAGAGGTTCACGGTAAGGAAGTAGTAGCGTTCCAGCGGGTTGCTGAGGACGAACCCGATGAGCAGCGGGCCCCGCGGCCAGCCCGTGACCTTCAGCGCATAGCCCGCCACCCCGAGGGCCACCAGGGAGACCAGGTCCCCGAAATGTTGCGTCTCCTGGAAGGCCGCGAGGACCATGGCCAGGACGATGGGCGGGGCGATCCGGTTGAACGGCACGTACGTGAGGCGGGCCAGCAGGGGGCTAGCGGCGAACATCACGCCGGCGCCCAGCACGTTGGCCAGTGCGAAGGACCACACCACGGTGTAGATGAGGTCCAGGTGCTGGGTGACGATCCGGGGTCCCGGCAGGATCCCGTACGCCAGCAGGGCGCCCAGGATCATGGCCGAGGGCGCCCCGCCCGGCACGCCGAAAAGGAGGGTGGGGACCAGGTCTCCGGCCTCCACCGCGTTGTTGGCGGCCTCCGGCGCGATGATGCCGCGCACGTCCCCCTTGCCGAATCGCGACCGGTCGCGGCTAGTGGCCACCGCGTGGCCGTAGGCCATCAGGGTACCCGCGGTGGCCCCGATGGCGGGCAGCACCCCGGCCCACATGCCGATCAGCGCGCCCCGGATCACCAGCCACCTGTGCCGCCAGACGTCCCGCACGCCCTCCCACCACCCGTGACCCAGCTCCGTCCGCTGCGCCACAGCGCCACCCCGGGCCAGCAGGGACACCACCTCCGCCACCCCGAACAGGCCCAGGGCCACCAGGGCTAGGTCGATCCCGTCGGTGAGGTAGACCTGACCGAAGGCGAAGCGGACCTCCGCGGCTGCGGGCGCGGGCCCCACGGTACCCAGCAGCAGACCCAGCAGGCCCGCACTGAGTCCCTTCAGGGGCTCCCGGCCCAGCAGGCTGCCCGCGAAGGAAACTCCCAGCACGGTCAGCATGAACAGCTCCGGGGAGCCGAAGGAGAGCACCAGCGGCCGCGCGAGGGGGATGGACAGCGTCAGACCCAAGGCCCCGATGACCCCGCCCACCAGGCTCGACAGGTAGGCCGCCGCCAGCGCCCGTGCTGCCTCCCCGCGGCGGGCCATGGGGTGACCCTCGATCATCGTGGGGACCGCGGCCGCGGAACCCGGTGCGCCGATGAGCACGGACGTGATGGTGTCGGAGGTGTGGACCAC
>JBKBVM010000051.1:0-10529 GCA_046289555.1 bacterium | reverse complement strand
ATGCGCCGGCTGGGACGCGAGGGCGACCTGAAGGGCGTGGTGCTGTTCCTGGCGTCCGAGGCAGCCCGGTACGTCACCGGGCAGGTGCTGGCGGTGGACGGAGGCTCCACCGCGGTCTAGCCCCTGAAGGATCCCGACCGGCTCCTGCGAATCCATCCCACGAACGCGACGATGCGATCCCGTGCGCCCCTGGGTGGAATCCGGGTCCTGGAGCTGGGCAGCTTCATCGCAGGGCCCTACTGCGGTCAGCTGCTGGCGGACTACGGCGCGGAGGTCATCAAGGTGGAACCTCCCCGGGAGGGGGACGCCATGCGGCGCTGGGGGGTGGCGCTGTACCAGGGCCGGTCGCTGTGGTGGCCTGTGATCGCCCGGGGGAAGAAGAGCGTGACGGTGGACCTGCGGCGCCCGCAGGGGCAGGAGCTGGTCCGGCAGCTGGCGGACCGGTGCGACGTCCTGGTGGAGAACTTCCGGCCCGGGACCCTGGAGGCGTGGGGTCTGGGCCCTGACGTGCTGCTGGAACGCAACCCCGGGCTGGTGTACGTGCGGATCTCCGCCTTCGGGCAGACCGGTCTGTACCGGGACCGCCCGGGGTTCGGTGCGGTGGCGGAGGCCATGGGCGGGCTGCGCTACCTGGTGGGCTACCCGGACCGCCCGCCCCCGCGCTTCGGCATCAGCATCGGCGACACCCTGGCGGGCATGTTCGGGGCGCTGGGCGCGCTGCTGGCCCTGCGGGAGCGCGAGGTGCGGGGCGGGCGGGGCCAGGTGGTGGACGTGGCCATCACCGACGCGGTGCTGGCGGTGCTGGAGAGTGTGATCGCGGAGTGCAGCGTGACCGGGGCGGTGCGGGAGCGCAGCGGGTCGGTGCTCCCCGGCGTGGCCCCCAGCAACCTGTACGAGACCGCGGACGGGCGCTGGGTGGTGGTGGCGGCCAACGCGGACGGGGTGTTCCGGAGGCTGTGCGACGCCATGGGCCGGCCGGAGTGGAAAGCCGACCCGCGCTACGCCACCCACGAGGCCCGGGGCGCCCACCAGGTGGAGCTGGACGAGGCCATCGCTCGGTGGGTGGGGTCGCTGCCCGCGGAGGAGGTGCTGCGCGTCCTGGACCGCCACGGAGTCCCCTGCGGCCCGGTCTACAACGCCGCCGAAGTCCTGGCGGATCCCCACTACCGCGCGCGGGGGTCTCTGGTGGAGGTGGACAACCCCGGAGTGGGCCGTGTCACCATGCAGGCGCCGGTGCCCCGCCTTGCTGAGACCCCGCTGCCGGTCCCGGGTCCCGCGCCCGAGCTGGGGGAGCACACCGACCGGGTCCTTCAGGACCTCCTGGGCCTCTCCGCGGAAGACGTCGCGCGGCTGCGGGAGGCGGGTGTGGTGTGAGGCTGGCTTCGCCCCCAGGGACCTGCGCGGTGCGCCTGCAGGGGTGCCGGCGGTCCTTCCGTACCCCCGACGGTGGGGTGTACGTGGCGCTGGATCGCGTGGACCTGGAGGTCCGCGCGGGCGAGTTCGTGGCGTTAGTGGGCCCCACGGGGTGCGGGAAGTCCACACTGCTGAACCTGGTGGCGGGACTGCTGCAGCCCGACGCGGGGCGGGTGGAGGTGTTCGGCGCGCCCCTGGAGGGGATCAACCGGCGGGCCAGCTACCTGTTCCAGCAGGACGTCCTGTTGCCGTGGAAGACCGCGGAGGAGAACGTCATGCTGGGCCTGGTGTTCCGCCGGGTGCCGCGGGAGGAGGCGCGGCGGCAGGCGCGGGCCTGGCTGGAGCGGGTGGGCCTGCGGGGGTTCGAGAACCGCTACCCGCACCAGCTGTCCGGGGGCATGCGCAAACGGGTGGCGTTAGCCCAGAACCTCATCGTGAACCCGGAGATCCTCCTCATGGACGAGCCCTTCGCCGCCCTGGACGTGCAGACCCGGCAGCTGATGGAGAACGACCTGTTACGGATCTGGCAGGAGGAGCGGAAGACGGTCCTGTTCGTGACCCACGACCTGGAGGAGGCCATCGCCCTGAGCGACCGGGTGGTGGTACTGTCCGCGGGGCCGGCGGCGCGGCCGGTGGGCGAGTTCCCGGTGGAGCTCCCGCGGCCGCGGGACGTCACGGAGGTCCGGCTGGACCCCGCTTTCGGGGAGCTGTTCCGCCGGATCTGGGAGCTGCTGCGGGGGGAGGTGCTGCGTGCGTTCCGGCTGGCTCCCTGAGGCTCGCTGGGGCCTGCGGGCGACCCAGGCAGCGGTGTTCGTCCTGCTGGTCGGCGCCTGGGAGGTGGCCAGCCGGCTGCGGTGGCTGGACCCCTTCTTCTTCAGCCGGCCGTCCAGCGTGGTGGAGCGGGTGGCCCGCTGGTTCGCCTCCGGAGAGGTGTACGTGCACATCTACGTGACCTCCCTGGAGACCCTGCTGGCGTTCCTGGCGGGCTCGCTTCTGGGCGTGGGGGTGGGGTTCGCCTTCGCCCTTTCCCCGGCGCTGTCGCGGGTGTTCGACCCGTACGTGAAGGTGGCCAACGCCATGCCCCGCATCGTCCTGGCCCCCATCTTCACCCTCTGGTTCGGGCTGGGGATCCTGTCCAAGGTGGCTTTCGGAGTTACCCTGGTGTTCTTCGTGGTGTTCTTCAACACTTACCAGGGGGTCCGGGAGGTGGACCGCAACGTGCTCAACAACGCCCGGATGCTCGGGGCCACCGACCGGGACCTGCTGCGCCACGTGCTGCTGCCCTCCGCCCTGGTGTGGATCCTCAGCAGCCTGCACACCAGCGTGGGCCTGGCCCTGGTGGGTGCCGTGGTGGGCGAGTATCTCGGCTCCGCGCGGGGACTGGGATACCTGATCCACCAGGCGGAGGCGCTGTTCGACACTACGGGGGTGTTCGCCGGGCTGGTGGTCCTGGCGGGGTTCGTCCTGTTCGTGGACCTGCTGGTGACCTCTGTGGAGCGTCAGCTGCTGAGATGGAAACCACCTTCCCACGTCGAAGAAGCCCTATAGAGGGGGTGATGAGAGTGCGGCGGAGTCTCGGGCTGTTGGCGGTGGTGCTGGCGGCCTTGCTGGTCTGGCCCGCGGCGGCGCAGCAGGTCCGGCCGGAGCGCAGCCGGATCGTGCTGGCGGTGGGCGGGAAGGAGGCCCTGGTCTACTTGCCTTTGACCGTGGCGGAGCGGTTGGGCTACCTGCGGGAGACGGGGATCCAGATCGACATCCAGAACTTCGCGGGCGGCGGGCCTGCCCTGCGGGCCCTGGTGGGCGGCAGCGCGGACGTGGTGAGCGGCTTCTACGACCACACCATCCAGATGCAGGCGCAGGGGCGGGACATCCGGGCCTTCGTGATGCAGCAGCGCTACCCGGGCCTGGTCCTGGCGGTGACCAAAGCCGCGTACGACGCCGGCGTCCGCAGCTTCCTGGACCTGCGGGGCAAGCGGGTCGGGGTCACCGCGCCGGGCTCCAGCACGCACTTCTTCGTGAACTTCCTGATGACCAAGGCGGGTGCGTCCCTGGGCGACTTCTCCGTGATCGGGATCGGTGCCGGGGCGACCGCGGTGGCCGCGGTGCGCAACCGCCAGGTGGACGCCCTGGCGAACGTGGACCCCGTGATCTCCCTGCTGGAGACCGCAGGCGAGATCGTGGTGCTGGCGGACACCCGGACCACCACGGGGACCCTGCGGACGTTCGGAGGCCCCTATCCCGCGGCGTGCCTGTACGCCACGGGGGAGTTTATCGAGCGCAACCCGAACACCGTGCAGGCCCTCACCCTGGCCATGGTGAAGGCGCTGCAGTGGATCCGCTCCCGCCACTCGGTGGAGGACATTGTCAACGTCATGCCGCCCGAGTACTACCAGGGGAACCGCGAGGTGTACACGCGGGCGGTGCGGAACATGCTGCAGTCGTACTCGCCGGACGGCCGGATGCTGGAGGCCGGGCCGCCCAACGTGCTGCGGGTGCTTTCGCAGTTCGACCCCCAGGTGAGCCGGGCCCGCATCGACCTCAGCAAGACGTACGAGACCCGGTTCGTGGAGGCAGCCCTCAAGCAACTGCGCGGCAAGTGAGCCCGTCTACCGGGAGGCGGCGCGGGCCGCCCGCGCTGCCTCCCGGGCCAGGCGGGGGGGCGCGGGGGTTCGGACCCTAGGTACCAGCTGCAGGACCACCGCCACCGCGGTGTCCGGGTCGGTCCGCCACCCCGCGTGCACGCACACCGGCCGGACGCGGGGCCGGGTGCGCACCCAGTACCCCACCAGCTCACCCTGCACGAAGAGGGGGCTACAAGCGCCACGGCGGTCCTCGGGCGGCTGACCGGAGGCCACCAGGGGCCGGTCCGTGATCCCCACGGTGGGTACACCCAGCACCGCACCCAGATGGAGCGCGAGGCCCGCCCGCCTGGGGTGGTCCCGGCCCGTGGCGTCCACCAGCAGCACGTCCGGCAGGCGCGGTAGCGCCCGCACCGCGGCCTCCAGGATCGGGCCCTCCCGCAGCGCCAGCAACCCGGGCTGGTAGGGAGACGGGGCCACTGCGGTCACCGTCACCTGTTGGACGCCTTCGGGGGCGCACAGCACCGCAGCAGCCCAGCAGCGCTCGCCCGCCTGCCCGGCTCCTTCCCGGCCCCGGGGGTAGCAGGCGAAGCAGGCCCCCGCGACCCAGGTGCCCTCCGGCCTCCACGGCGGAGGCTTTAGAGCGCCCAGCCGCTCCTGCTCGCGCAGCAGGGCGTCCCGGGTCGTCGGCCACCGGGAGCTTCCCACGCACGGGCTGTTCGCGGGACCGAGCCGGTCCCCTGCAGGACCGGACCGGAGGTCTTGGGAAGAACCCGACTGTGGAGCCGCGGATCTGGGTGGGCTGCTGCGGGTTCGCCCGCAAGCTGGAGGAGTACGCCCGGCGCCTGCCCGTGGTGGAGGTACAGCAGACCTTCTACCGGCTCCCGCAGGTGAAGACCGCGCAAGGCTGGCGCCGGCGCGTCCCGGAGGGGTTCCTGTTCACGCTGAAGGCGTGGCAGCTCATCACGCACCCGCCCACCAGCCCCACCTACCGCCGCCTGGGTCGGCCGGTGCCCCTGTCTCGAGCCGACCGCTACGGGTTCTTCGCGCCCACGGAGGAGGTCCGGGAGGCGTGGGCTCAAACCCTGGAGGTGGCCCGGGCCCTACGGGCCTCCGTGGTGGTGTTCCAGTGCCCCGCGAGTTTCACGCCCACCTCCGCCCACGTGGCCGACCTGGAGCGCTTCTTCCGTACGGCTCCGCGGGACGGCCTCCAGTTCGCGTGGGAGCCCCGGGGAAACTGGCCGGAGGGGCTGGTGAGGCGGCTGTGCCAGGAGCTGGACCTCGTGCACTGCACCGACCCGTTCGTGGCGCACAGTGTGTTCGGACATTTCCGCTACTACCGGCTGCACGGACGCGGTGGCTACCGGTACCGGTACACCGACGAGGACCTCCGGGAGCTCCGCGGGTGGTGCCAGGAACCCGCCTACGTCCTGTTCAACAACGTCAGCATGTGGGACGACGCCCTGCGGTTCCAGCACCTGTTGGGCGGCAACACCCGCCCGTGAGAGTCGTCTACCGCCGGTACGCCACCAGGACCCCGTCCCGCAGGGGGACCACGGTGGCCGCGAAGTCGGGGTCCGCGAACACCGCCCGGGTGAACGTCCGGATGGCCTCTGTGGCTTCGTCCCGGGCCCCCCGGTCCAGCACACGGCCGTACCAGAGCACGTTGTCCGCCAGCAGCAGCCCGCCGGATCGCAGGCGCGACTTGATGACGGGGAGCGCGTCCGGGTAGGCGGGTTTTTCGATGTCGTTGAACACCACGTCAAACGTCTCGTGCAGGGACGCCAGGTGTCCTACTGCCTCCGCCACGTGGAACCGGACCACGGACAGCAGGCCCATGCGGCCCAGGTACTGCTGGGCGTCCCGGGACAGCTGCGGGTCCCAGACCACGTGGTGCACCACACCGCCCCCGTTCTCCCGCACCGCGAGGGCGAACCACGCGGTGGAGTACCCGTACCCCGAGCCCATCTCGAACACCCGCCGCGCCCCCGCAAGGCGGGTCAGCACGTAGAACAGCTGACCCACCGCGGGGCCCACGATGGGGAAACCCGTTGCCCGAGCCCGCGCCTCCATCTCCTCCAGCACCGGGTGTCGGGGCGGGACCAGGGACTCCAGGTACGGCATCAACCTGGCGTGGAAGAGGTCCACGGCAGCACCCCCGCTGATGGGTTGGCCGCCCGCGCCTGGTCTCCTCCCGGGGAGTTCCGCTCCCGGCGTCGAAGACGGTAACAGGACCACGAGGGGGAGGGTTGCATGCGTTGGCTGGTGGCTGGGTTGACCGCGCTGGTGGTGTTCGGTGCACGGCCGTCCGCGCGCCCGCAGGCCGTGGAGTGGGTCCGGGAACTGGAGGTGCCGTGGGCCATCGCGTTCGCCCCCGACGGTCGCGCCTTCGTCACGGAGCGGCCCGGCCGGGTGCGGGTGGTGCGCGCAGGGCGGCTGGACCCTCAGCCCGCGGCGACCCTGCCGGTGGCGCACGTGGGGGAAGGCGGCCTACTGGGGCTGGCCCTGCACCCGCAGTTTCCCGACCCGCCGTACGTATACGTGTACTACACGTACCAGCAGGGCGGGCTGCGCAACCGGGTGGAGCGGCTCCGGGAGCAGGGCGGCAGGCTCGTCCGGGACCGGGTGATCGTAGACGACATCCCCGGTGCCTTCGTGCACGACGGGGGCCGGATCCGGTTCGGGCCCGACGGCATGCTGTACGTGGGGACGGGAGACGCACGGCAGCCCGCCCTCGCACAGGACCCGCGGTCCCTGGCGGGGAAGATCCTGCGGGTGACGCCCGACGGCGCCGTCCCCCCCGACAACCCGTTTCCCGGGTCCGCGGTGTACTCCCTAGGCCACCGCAACGTGCAGGGGCTGGCCTGGCACCCGCTGTCCCGCCGGCTGTACGCGACCGAGCACGGACCTTCCGGCGAGCGCGGGTTCGCCCACGATGAGGTGAACCTCATCCGTCCCGGCGGCAACTACGGCTGGCCGGAGGTGCTGTGCGGGCAGGCTGGCCGGCCGGAGTTTGTGGAAGCCCTCGCGTGTAGCGGTGAGGACACCTGGGCTCCTTCCGGGGCGGAGTTCGTAAGGAGCGGCAGCTGGCGCGGGCGGTTGCTGGTAGCCAACCTCCGCGGCGCCCACCTGCGGGCCTTCGTGCCCTCCCCGGACGGAAGCCGGGTGGAGCGACAGGAGGTGGTGCTGTCCGGGTTTGGGCGCCTGCGGGACGTGGCGGAGGGCCCGGACCGCGCCCTGTACGTCCTCACCAGCAACCGGGATGGCCGGGGCCGGCCCACCGCCTCCGACGACCGGATCCTGCGGGTCCCGCTGCCGCCGTGACGCGGCCGGCGGTACGCGAGGAGGAGTGAGGCCGCGGGTGTACGATGGAGGCGCGAAGCCAGGTGGCGAGGGTCTTGGATGAAGGTCATGGTGGTGGACGAGCGGAAGGAACTCATCCGGGAGCCCTATGTGGTCCGCCTGGGGGGCTGGACCGTGGAGCGATACCTGCGGGAAGCGCCGGAGCACGCCCGCTGGGAGTTCGCCTACGGGGAGGTCGTGGTGTATTCGCCGGCGTCGGCTGAACATCAAGACCGGGTGCGCTTCCTGCTGAGACTCCTGGACGGGTACTGCGAGGCCCGTCGGTGCGGCAAAGTGCTGATGGGGCCGGCAGCAGTTCAGCTGTCGCCGGAAGTCGTGCGAGAGCCGGACGTGTTCGTCCTGGCGCCTGAGGACGCCAGTCGTGCGCGCGGGACTCCCCTCCAGGTGCGGCCCGTGTTGGTGGTCGAGGTGGCCAGTGTATCTACCCGCAACATCGACCTGCGGGAAAAAGCGCTCGACTACGCGCGGGCGGGAATTCCGGAGTACTGGGTGGTGGACGCCGAGCGCAGCGAGGTCACCGTCCACCGACTCCGGGGGGGTGTCTACGAGGCGACTGTCCTGACAGGAGGTCGGCTGGCGAGTGACGCGGTACCGGGTTTCTGGCTGGAAGTGGGGTGGCTCTTTCAACAGCCGATGCCGTCCGCAGGGGACTGCCTGGCGCGGGTGCTTTCAGCCGAGGTGGGTCGGCCCTGAAGGTCACGCGGAGCCCGCGGCGCGGGTCCCGCCAGCAGACCGCCGCCTGCCGGACAGCCGACGCCGCGGTCACATCACGAAACTTGCAGCCTGTAGTTCCGGAACGCGTACCACAGGGCGACGTCGTAGCAAGCCTTCAGCGCCCCCGCGACCAAGAAGGGCGCCGCGCCGGAGGCGAGCGGGAAGCTCCAGCCCGCCAGCGGGGTGGCCAGTCCCGCCGCCATGTGGCGAACGGCCAACGTGAGACCCGCGGCGGCGGGCCGCTCCTCCGGCAGGACCGCCGCCATGGTGTAGGCGCGGCGCACGGGTACGTCCACCTGCGACGTCAGGTGGCGCAGGAGGAGGGCGACCGCAGCGGCCTCCCACGTGGGCAGCAAAGGGACCGCGCACAGGAGCGCGTTGGATGCGAGGTGGGTCCCCACCATGGTGGGCAGGAGGCCCCAGCGCCGCACCAGGAAGGGTGCCACCAGAAAGGAGAGGCCAGACAGCAGGTTGGTGCCGAAGAAGAGGAGCCCGAGGGCCGCAGCCCCGAGCCCGAACCTCTCGTGGAACCACAGAGCCACGAAGCTCTGAACCACGAAGCCCCCCGCGAAGGCGTCCAGGCCGAACAGGGCCGTCAGCGCCAGGACCGGTCTGCGGGACGGTCCCAGTCTCGTGCGTGCGGGGGCGACAGGGCGAGGAACGTCGGAAACACCCGCGTACAGGGGGAGCAGGGCTGCCGACAGGGCTGCGAAGGCCCAGATCACCCCGGCGTCCGGGGACGTCCCAGGGTCCTGGGACCGGGCGAGCGTGGACAGGACGGCGACCGCGAGGCCGCCGGCGGCCGCCGCCACGAACGCGGAGAAGTCGTAGAGGGCGTAGACGCGGACGTGCCGGGAGCCAGGCGTATCCGCGGCGAGAGCCGTCTGCTCCAGAGCCTGGAACGCGGCCGTGTCCTGCCCCGTGGGGCTTACCAGTCCCAGGGCGAACACGGCGGCCAGCAAGCGGAAGTCCGAGGTGGTGGCTACCACCGCGCCGGAGGCGGTAAGCACCGCCGCGCAGCCCATCAGCGCCACCCGCAGGCGGTGGCCCAAGAGGGCCGGCAGCCCTGCCCCCGCGGCCGCGCCGCCCCAGAGGGCCGCGGTGAACAGCAGGCCCACCTGCAGCGCGGACAGCCCCCGTCGGGAGAGCTCGACCGCCAGGACTACGGACAGCGCGCCGTAGCCGAACGTCCGCACCGCACGGGCAGCGACCAGCCGCCCGAGCTGCCAGGAGGTTTGCCTCACCTACCCTCCCGGACCCGGTGCTGGCACCACGCGTACAGGGCCTCGTACAGGGGTGTCTGGAGCCTGAGCTTCGCTAGGTCGTCCTCCCCCAGCCACAGGGCGAACCCGTGCGCGATGGCGCGCAGGCCCGCACACTCCGGCTCGATCCCCACGTCCTGCGGGATGTCCGCGCCGTGCACGATCCGGCCCAGTAAGTGCAGCGCCGGGTCAGCCAACCCGTAGCGGACCACGATGGACTCGAAGCTGCACCGGCCCGCCACGTGGTCCAGCTCGGCCCCGGCCACATCGAACGGGATGGCCCCCTCGAGGGCGGCGACCTCCAGCACCTTGTCCGCGGGGACGAACAGGAACTCCGCCTGGGGGTCCACGAACCGACGGATGAGCCAAGGGCAGGCGACCCGGTCCACCTTGGCGTTGGCACGCGTGACCCACTTCACCGTCCCACCCCCTCTCGCGTCCACGGTAGCAAGGAGGTCGGCCCACGGACAGGGCCTACAATCGGGTCGTGGCGCGCGGGTTTGCGCGGGTGTTCCGGTGGGGGACGGCCACCAGCGCCCACCAGGTGGAGGGTTGCAACCGCAACAACGACTGGTGGGCCTTCGAGCAGCTTCCCGGCCGCATCCGCCAGGGCGACCGGTCCGGCCGGGCCTGCGACTGGTGGCGCAACGCGGAGGCGGACTTCGACCGCATGGTGGCCCTGCACCTGAACGCGCACCGCCTGTCCGTGGAGTGGAGCCGGCTGGAGCCTCAGGCCGGGCGGGTGGACGAGTCCGCTGTACGCCGGTACCGGCAGATGCTGCGCGGGCTGCGGGAGCGCGGTGTGGAGCCCATGGTGACCCTGCACCACTTCACCCTGCCCCTGTGGGTGGCGCGGGCCGGCGGGTGGGAGAACCCCGAGGCGGTGGACTGGTTCTTGGATGAATATCGCCGAAAATATTTTGAGCGGATGAAGGGCCTCGTCTGCGGCGTCTTCTTCAACGAGGATTGCCTGCCCTATCTCGCGGAGTGGAAGAATCATCGGCGTTATGAGTATTGGCGCAATCCCACCTTCAGTCCCCGTGTGCTCGCTCTGTGGCGGGAGTATTGTCGGAAGCATGAAGTCACGCACGAGGGGAAGACTGTGACTCAGTTTCCGGTGCACTATCCGGCGATGGCAGCGAAGGGTGGCGGAATCACGGCATGGTATCCGGGATGGAACGTGGCGAAGACTATCCAA
>JBKBVM010000050.1:0-10610 GCA_046289555.1 bacterium | reverse complement strand
GATGGGCTGTACCTCCACGGCCCCGAAGGCCATCACCACCAGCAGGGCAAGGACCAGGAACCAGCCCACGGACCACGCGGTCCACAGGAGGGTCTGGCCTGTGGGGAGCAGTCCGAGGTCCGGGAGGGGCGGGAAGTTGTTCGTGTAGGAGCCATCGGCTCCCGGGCGGGGAGCGAGGGAGACCCACGCGGCCCAAGCGACGAAGGCGGCGAGGGGTTCGACTTCCTCAGGCTCGAGGGTGCGCGGGGCCACGCCGAGGGTCCGGTCTCCGCCGACGAAGCGCTGCCGGTAGAACTCCCCAAAGGCCCGGTGCGCCTCGGCCCACTCCCGGGGCAGGAGGACGCGGCCGGCGTCGAGCCGCACGCCGCGGAGCGTCGCGCGGACGCGGCCCCGGATTTGTTCCCGGTCTTCGTGGGCGAGAGCCCGGAAGGACCGTCCGAAGGCTGCCCGCGAGAAGCGTTCGCTCAAGTGATCCCGGAGAAAAGCCAGGTACTCAGCTCCGTAGTCGGGTCCGAAGTAGCTTCCGTTGCCGAACAGGGTGCCGAAGCCCATGAGGTTACGGCGTTGGAAGACCCGCTGGCCCGCTCGGATCTCCCGGTGGCCGAAGACCAGCGATCCTTCCGGCGTGACGAAGGCCTCGGGGACGGGTGGGAAGTGTCGGTAGGTCTCCGCCGTGCCCCAGGCCAGGGCCAGCGCACTCGCCACCACGACGGCTAGGAGGATCCCGTTGGCCTGGCCCAGGCTGAGCCGCATCGAGACGGGGATTCGCGTGGCCGGCCCTGCTTCCTCCCGGGCTCGGTCTGTTTGTTCGGGAACAAAGACGCAGCCGGCCGTGCCCGATAGGGTGAAGTCGCCATGGGCGTTTCCACGGTCCCGTTGCCGCGGCCGTCGGCGCTGGAGGAGGTCCGTTTGGGCCTAGTCAACCGTCACCTGCTTCCGAAGGTGGCGTTTACGCTCCTTCTGCTGACCTCCCTGGCAGGGACCGCGATGACCATGGGGACGCACGGGGCGCCGGCGGGCTGGACGATCCTCCGGTGGATGCACTTGGTGGCGGCTGCGCTGGTAGCCGGCGGGAGCCTGTGGTGGGCGGCCTTCGTGCGGGACGAAGCCGAGGCGGGTGACGCACAGGGCGTGGAGCCGTTCGCCCAACGGGAGGTCGAACGGTACCAGAGCCTGCTGTGCGGGTCCGGGATCGTCATGCTGGGGACCGCTTTGCACCTGCTGTTCTTTACGGGCAAGGGTGTCCGCGAGTTCGTGATCCTACACGGCGCGCTGGTGCTGGCGGTAGGTGGACTGGTGGGCTCGACGGTTCTCTGTCCGCGGCATCGTGCGACGAGATGGGCCGACCCCCGGCGCTGGCTCTTGCTGGCAGGTGGTGTGGGCGTGCTGTCCACAGCCGCAGCCACGGACGCGTTCCTGCAGGCGCGGGGAGCCGCCTGGCCGCTGGTGGTGCGCACCGCGCACGTGGTGGCGTTCGGCCTGTGGCTGGGTGGAGCCGCGTGGAACCTCTGGGTGGCGATCCCCGCGGCCCAGCAGGACCCGCGGGTCCCCGTGGTGTTGGCGGCGGCGCGGCAGCTGGAGCGGTTCCGATGGACCGTGCGGGTAGTGCTCCCCACCCTGCTCCTCACGGGGGTTCTGCAAGCCGTGCCGTACGCGGCAGGCAGCTTCGGAGGTCTGGTGGCCACCTGGCCGGGCCGTCTGATCCTCCTCAAGGCGGGAGCCCTGATGGGGCTCGTGGGGATCTTCGTGGCCTGTCCCCTGTGGCGGGCCTGCTCGCCCGTGCGGGGCATGTGCGACGTACGGGACCTCCACAGGTCTGAACCGGCCCCCTCGCGGACCCTCGACAACCGGGGGAAGCCCTGCGCGGGTTTCGTACACATCCACCGGGCGCTGGAGGCCCTGCGCCCCGGGGAGGTGCTGGAGCTGCTCAGCACGGACCCCGTCTCGTGGTGGGAGCTACCGGCCTGGGCCCGGCAGAACGGGTACGAGGTGGTGGACCAGCGGCCGTGGGGCCGGTACCGGGTGCTGTGGCGGACGTACCGGTTCCTCATCCGTAGGCCTGCCTTGGAGGCCGCTACAGCAGGACCGGCCTGAGAGGCCTGGGCGATCCTGAGGTGGCACCTCTGCAGATCACAGGAGAGCGCCGATGCAGCGAGAGGTGGGTAGACCGCTGGTAAGCGGTTACCGGGACCACGTCCGGTTCCAGCCGGAGGGATTCGGGGCGGTGCCGCTCGCCGCCACCCCACGGCTTCGGGCCCTGGTCGTGAGCCTGCTGCCCGGGCAGTTCCTGCCCGTTCACGCGCCTGGGGTGGACCTGGTGGCGGTGGTGCTGGAGGGGGAGGGGACAGCCGCGGCCGGCGAGTCTGAGGTGCAGGTGGGTGCCGGCAGCGTGGTGGTGGTGCCCGCGGGGTTCGACCGTGGATTCCGGGCCAGCACGGGGATGGTCCTGCTGGTGGTGGTGAGCCCTCCGCCCACCGAGGCGGACCACGCGGAGGTGGCCCGCAAGCTACGGGAGGGCCGCTGGAGGTAGGTGGGCGATCAGGCTCCGGGACCCGACCGCGCGGTGCGGACGGTGTTGAGCAGGAACAGCAGGATCGCCGCGGTGTTCAGCACCACAGCCCAGCGCCGCCCTGGTTCCCATGCCGCGAGGCCGGCGGCAACCCGCAGGAGCAGGGAGAGGTGCAGGAGCAGGAGGTGGCCGTAGAAGCGGGGTGAGAACCGGATCTCGCCACCCAGGACCGAGGGCCAGATGATGGGTGCGTGGGCAAACACCATGCTGAAGACGAAGCCTAAGAACAGGGTGTGGATCTCCGCGTCGTAGCGCAGCACTGCGGGGACGCCAGAGCTCGAAAGCCACAGGAGCCCGGCCACGAGGAGCCAGGTGTATCCCGAGAGCAACGCCAGGGCCGCGAACCGCGGAAGACCCGGGGTGCGCACGGTGCGCCGGGCCACGTCGAACCGCCCAAGCCACAGGGCCCAGGCCACAAACGCCGCGCCGGAAAGGCGCAGCCCGAGGATGGGCTGCGCCAGGGAGAGGAGCAACGCGGCGCCGTGCAGCACCGCAATCCCTGCAAAGGCGTGCCAGCCCCAGCGGGGTAGGCGCGTCAACCGGCTGAGCTCCAACCGCTCGCCCACGATGGTGAGCACCAGAAAGCCGGCCCAGCAGGTGACCCACGAGGCTGCGGGGAGACCCGCACCCCAGGCGAGGGTACCGAGGAGCCACGCGGCGCCGCCTGCCCCCATAACCGTGGTGAAGGGAGCAGGCTGGAGCCGGAGGACGTACAGGTACGCGCAGCTGAGTGCCGCGCCCGAGAGGGCGAACAGCAGGACCGCTAGCTGCTGCGGAAGTCCCGCGAGGAGGGCAACGGCTCCCAGTCCCGAGAGGGCCGGAGCCAGGAACGTCCACGTACGCCGGAGTGCTACGGCTCGCTCCAGCGCGATGAGGGTTCCGAGGAACCCGCTGATCATGAGGGCCGCATGGTCCGCCAGCCCGGCTCCCGCGAGCTCAGGAAGCGGCCAGCCGGCCCGCCGGAGCCCCACCCACATGCCCATCAGGAGCGACAGGCCCCCGGCTACGAGCAGCGGGAGTCGCGCTGTACGCCGGCTTTCTGCGTGTACCGCGCCGGTACCCGTCGCCGCGCGCACGGGCCCTCCTACGTCCCGACGGGTTTGCCGATCCGCACCCGCCACACCTCCGGTCCTTGCTCCAGGTACTGCCACGTGAACTGCCCGGGTAGCTCGGCGGCGAACTGGTAGTAGAGGGGCTTGGGGTCGTGGTCGTTCACGAGCTCGAAGGCCTCACCGGGGCCCAGCGCGTGGAACGTCTGGAAGATCAGGGGGTGCCGCTGCGGCGGAGGCAGTCGGCGCACGTCCACCACCTTGGAGGGTGTCGGTTCCCCCGAGGGGGTCGGCTGCCCGTGCATGGCGTCCAGCAAAGCATCCTGTTGCGCCTCCGAGAGGTGTGCCTCCACCAGGGGCAGGTACACCTGTTCCTCCTTCTCCAGGTGGGCGCCGAACAACGCCAGAAGACCCAACGTCTCCCGGCGCAGCTGGTCGGGCCAGGCGAAGCCACCGCGTCGGGACTCCGCCGCTGCAGCCTCGATGCGCCGGACGTGCTCCTCGATGTACCTGTGGTCGAGCCGCATGGTGGCGGTGGGATCTTCGTGCAATCGTAGCAGGGGGGCCACTGCGGGGTACAGGTGTTGCTCCTCCGCACGGGCGTGGGGCAGCAGCTCCTCCCGCAGGAACCGGACCAGGGCTTCGAGGTCGGCCCGCTGGGGATCCCGAGCCACCTCGGACGCCAGCCGGTCCAGGCGCTCCTTCAGCTGGCGGTGGTGCGAGCGGAATGCGTCTGACAACCGCGACAAGGGTTCACCTCCCTCCCACGAGCTGCGCTTGTGAAACCAGAACGCGCGCCAGGGCGCGGACGAGGTGGGAGATTTCCCGGTCCGGGTGCGCCCACACCACGGGCTCCCCTCGATCCGCGCACTCGCGCAGCAAGGGGTCCAGGGGGAGCTCCGCGAGCAGGGGGACCCCTAATCTGTCCGCGGCCTGGCGACCTCCCCCGCGCCCGAACGGGTAAAGCCGCTTTCCCGCTGGGTCGGGGCGGTACCAGGAGAAGTTCTCCACCACCCCCGCCACCCGCAGCCGGACCTTCTCGGCCATCCGGGCCGCCCGCAGTGCCACCTCAACCGCGGCGGGCTGCGGGGTGGTGACCACCACCCACTCTGCGTAGGGGAGCTCCTGCGCTACGGTCAACGCCACGTCCCCGGTACCCGGCGGGAGGTCGAGGAGGAGGACGTCCAAGTCCTCCCACGCCACCTCGTGCAGGAAGGTCCGCAGGGCCTTGTGGAGCATGGGACCGCGCCAGATCACGGCCTCCTCTGCATCCGCCAGCATCCCCATGGTGACCACTTGGACCCCGTTGCAGCGGGCGGGCACGATGCGGCCCTGCCGGACTTCCGGCCGCTGCCGGACTCCCAGCATGCGGGCGATGCTGAACCCGTACACGTCCGCGTCCAGGACGCCTACCCGCAGGCCGTCCAGCGCCAGGGCGGCTGCGAGGTTGGTGGTGACCGAGGACTTCCCGACCCCGCCCTTCCCGCTCGCGACGCCGAACACCCGGTCGGCCAGGCGGGGCCCCCTGTCCGCAGGCGTCGGGGGTACGGCGCGGGTGCCAGGCGGTGCTACCCGGACCACCTCCACAGTCCGCACGCCCGCGACTTCCAGGACCGCCTGGCGGACGTCCCGTTCCAGGCTTTCCTGGACGGAGGGGTCGAGGTGCTCGATCCGGAGGGCGATTCCCACCACGTCCCCGGAGGCCGTGACGTTCTGCACCAGGCCGAAGGACACGATGTCCCGGCTGTAGCCGGGGTAGCGCACCCTCCGCAGCGCCTCCCACACGCGGTCCCGGAGCTGCATCTATCCCTCCCAGCCCAGCTGGCGCTTGGCCTCCGCGGACATCATGTCCGGGTGCCAGGGCGGGTCCCACACGAACCGCACGTCCACCTCCCTGACCCAGGGGACGTCCCGGCGCAGGAAGAAGTGGATGGCGTCCAGCACGTAGCTGTGCAGGGGACAGGCGGGCGTGGTTAGGGTCACCGCCACCCGCACCGTCCCGTCCTCTACGGTCACGTCGTACACCAGCCCCAGGTCCACGATGTTGATCCCGAGCTCGGGGTCCACCACCTCGCGCAGAGCCTCCCACACCTGGCGCTCCAGCGCCCCGGCCGCTTCGCCACGGCCTCCGGCGGCTCGCGGCAGAGCCTCCTGGGGCGACTCAGACATGGCTCCCCATCCCCAGCAGCCCCCGCCGCTGGAGGTAGTCGCGGCCCAGGTCCTCCAGGGCGGAGGCGGACAGCTCCTCCTCGGCCATCGGGAAGACCGCCTCCTCTTCTGCGAAGAAGTGCTGTTTGGCCAGCCCGGCTACGTTGAGGAGTTGCTGGCGGGCGCGTTGGAGATCGCCGGTGCGGCCGAGTTCGTCCAGGGCGCCGTCGATGTCGTCGTGCATGGTCCGCATCCCCCTCACCGCGGACTCCGCGCGCGGAGCGGTTCGCTCCAGCGGGTCGAACAGCAGGTCATCCTCCACCTGAGCGTGGGAGCGGATCGCCTCCGCCAGCAGGTCACGGTACGCCCGGACTTCCTCCAGCCCGGCGTCCGGGGCCAGCTCCTCCACGCGGTCCAGCAGCGCGTACAGCACGCCGTGCTCGCCCAGCAGGTAGGTCACGATGGACATGGGCCCGCCTCCTTGAGCTCGCGCAGGAACGTCTCCAGAGGGACCCGGTACACTCGCGCGACTTCCTCCAACGTCTCGAAGGGCGCCAGGGCGCAGCCGGGACAGGCCATCCGTCTGCGCAGGAACACCCAGACGGCTCCGGGCCGCTCCCGGAGGACCTCGGAAACCTTCCGCGCCGGGTCTACGGGTGCCATTGCAGCCCCATTTGAACCCGGCCCGGGTCGGTTGTCTTTGCGCGGGGTCAACCGCGGGAGGCCCGCTTTGAAGGTGGCTCCGTGGCAGCCGGCGGGCTGTGCCGGACCACCGCCACCTTCTCCGCAGCCTCCTGGAAGAAGTAGCCGGAGCCGCCTTCCCCCACGATGCGCAGGAGCCGCGACCCATCCAGGACTCGGATCCCGGCCAGCACGTGCACCCCGCGGTCGAAGAAGGGGACGGGCCACAGGGCGGTGGTGGGGCCGGCCAGGACTACCCTGCGTGCCTGCTTGCTGGCTCCCAGCAGGTCGTCCACGCCTCCCTCCACCAGGG
Organism: bacterium; assembly: GCA_046289555.1. GTDB lineage: Bacteria > Sysuimicrobiota > Sysuimicrobiia > Sysuimicrobiales > Sysuimicrobiaceae > Tepidifontimicrobium. The sequence goes on along the minus strand of JBKBVM010000050.1, from coordinate 3,850 downwards.
CGGAGCCCGTAAGCAGCACCACGGTGGCCGCACCCAGGACCTCCCGCGCGGCCTCGGGGGGCCTCCACAAGGGCCTTTCGTCCTCCCGGAGCGCCTCCGGGTGGCGGTCCACCACCCACAGCTCCGCCACCCGCCCCTTGAGGACACGCACGAACGGCGCGAACGCGCCCACCATGGCCACCCGGTCCTGCGACCGCACGTCTGCCGCTTCCAGGGCGTCCGCCCCCGGCACCATCGTGCCCCCGGGAACTCCGAATCGCTCCACCGCCAGAGACGAGAGGGCGTTCAGGGCCGCCACCCCCACGGCCCGTCGGAGGGGGACCGGAGACGTGGCGTAGTCTGCCAGCTCCCACGCGTCGCATCCCGCCATCCGGCCCGCGGGCGGTGCGGAGGCCGCCGACCGAGGGCAGCAGACCGCGTCCACCAGGCCTCGCGGGGTGAAGGCCACACCCACGTGGCCGGTGGACAGCTGCACCGCGGTGTAGAACACGCCGACCCGGACATCCCGTGCCGTCAGGCCGGCGTCCGACAGGCGCCGCCGCAGGTCCTCCGTCCAGGCCCGTATCAACGCGGTCACGGTGACCCCTCCTTTCGACCTCCCAGCTTCTGTGTAGCACCCCTGGCCGACGACCGCGAGTTGCCCGCGGCGGCCGCTGCCGGGATGATAGGGGCGTGGGTACGGGTCTGCTCCGGCGCTGCGTGCTGTTCGAGGGCCTTCCCCAGGAGGCGGTGGAGGAGGCGCAGGGGGAAGGCCGGCGCGTGGTCCGGCTGCGGGGCCAGTGTTTCTTCCGCCAGGGGGAGCCCGCGCGGCACGCCTACGTTCTTCTGTCCGGGCGGGTCAAGCTGCACGCGGTGCACCCGGACGGCCGGGTGGTCATCCACCGCACCGCGGGCCCCGGTGAGGTGTTCGGCGGGCTGGCGCTGCTGGGGGAGCAGACCTACCCGGTGTCCGCGGAGGCGTGGGAGGTGTGCGAGGCGCTGGCGTGGACGGGCGAGCAACTGCGCCAGATAGCGCTGCGGCACCCGCAGCTGGCCCTGAACCTGCTGCGGATGGCGGCCGAGCGCGTGCGGGACCTGCAGGCGCGGGTGGAGGAGCTGGTGGCCGACCGGGTGGAGCGGCGGATTGCCCGTGCGGTACTCCGGCTGGTCCGGCAGGCGGGCCGGCGAACGGAGGAGGGAGTGCTCATCGACCTACCGCTGTCGCGAGAGGACCTCGCGAACCTCACGGGCACCACCCTGTTCACCGTGAGCCGGGTGCTGAGCCGGTGGGAGGAGCGGGGGATCGTGGCCGCGGGCCGGCAGCGCTTGGTGGTGCGGGTGCCCCACGCCTTCGCGGAGATCGCGGAGGATCTCGAGCAGCCCTCAGACTCGGGGGAGCCGGGGTGACCGTTCCTGACCGCAGGCTTTTGGCGGAGGTCAAAGACGCCTGCACTTGACTCCGGTAAGGTCGGGGTGCCGTGTACCACCTGAGCGTGTTCCTGCACGTCGTGAGCGCCGTGGTGTGGGTTGGCGGGATGCTGTTCCTCGCCCTGGTGGCCATCCCCGTCCTGCGGAACCTGCCGGACCGTCCCCGCGCCGACCTGGTAGCCCGGATGGGAGAACGCTTCCGGCCCGTGGCGTGGACGTGCATCGTCCTGTTGGTGGTGACGGGAGTCTTGAACCTCGCCTACCGGGGCGTGAGCTGGGAGAGCGTGGCGACGGGGAGGCTGTGGCAGAGCCCGTTCGGCCACGTGCTGGCGTGGAAGCTCGTCCTGGTGGCGGCCATGGTCGTGCTCAGTGCGTGGCACGACTTCGTCCTGGGCCCAGTCAGCGCGGACCTGGCCCGGCGCGCCAACCCGGGCGACGAAAAACTCCACGCGGCCCTGCGACGCCGGGCCGCGTGGGTGGGTCGGGTGAACGCGGTGCTCGCCCTGGGGGTCCTGGCGGCCGCTGCGATGTTGGTCCGCGGCCTGCCCCGGTAAGCGAGTCGAGTCAGCTGGAACCGGGGGAGCCGGATTTCGCGCTCTGCTCGAGCGCGGGCGGGCGCAGCAGCACGGCCACGATCCAAGAGAGGGCGATGCCGCCCGCGTACACCGCGCAGCCCGCGACGAACAGGACACCGGCCAGCCGGGCGGACGCTGTGCTGCCCACGAGGACAGCGGCCGGCAGGAGGCTACCCCCGCAGGCCGTCAGGGCGAATGCGGCGACTCCCCAACGTGGGAAGTACGGCGCCGGCAGCCGGGGGACGTCGTAGGCAGACAGCCCCTGCGCGTACCGGTAGTACCACATGAGGAAGGGCGTGACCTTGTACAGCTGGCCCATGATGGCCAGGGTGACCCAGCCACACAGCACCAGGACGGCCGCGGCTGCGGCCAGGCGCCTGCCCTCCACGGGGAGCAGACCTGCAGCCCAAACCAGCCCCGCGGCGCCGGCGAGGACCGTCTGCGCCGCGATGGCCCACCAGTGCCAGTTGGTGAGGTCGGGAGCGGTCTGTCGGGCTCCCCGCAGGAACCGGTAGAGGTCAAAGGCGTAGGCGAGGGCAGCCGCGCTCAGCAACAGCGTGGCGAGGCGAGCAGGCGCCGGATCACCGCGGACCGCCGCCAGCACGAACGACCCCACGGAGGCGTTGACAAGCCCGAGGAGCGGCAACACGCGCTTTTCGGGTAGTGTGCGGACCCCGGTGAACCGGGGCAGCAGGTAGTACGACACCGCCACCACCAGCTGGACGAACCAGCCTACCAGCCCAGCCGCCGCGTGCACGCCGAGGCCGAGGTAGGTGTACAGGGCCGGCCAGAAGCGCAAGTTCCAGTTGAGCGCCATCAGCGCGCCCCACAGGACCGTGAAGAACAGGAAGCCCAGGCTCAGCAGTACCCCCGTAGCCGGCGGGGGCCACCGCCGGCGACGGGGGACCAGGCGCAGCAGCGCGGCCAGGAACACCACCACGGACAGGAGGACTCCCAGGCCCCCGGCTGCAACCCACCCGGGCCGGCCGGCCAGCAGGCCGAGGACCACCGCCAGGACCCCCGCCGCGGTGAGGCCGAACTGTACCGCGGCGGCCGGGCCTGGCTTGGAGGAGACCCCGAGGACCGCGGGGAACAGCTGATGCAGGGCGCCCATGGCCACTGGGGTGCCCCAGCCGAGGGTGAGCAGGTGGTTGGCGGCCAGTACGGAGTAACTTCGCCACTCACCCCCCGCAAGTGCGGCCGACACCCACAAGACCGCCAGCCCCGCAGCCGGGAGGAGCGTGCAGGCAGCGACGGGGAACAGCGCCGCGGGGGTCATGCCGGGCAGGCCGGCCACCGCTCGAAGACGCACACTCACACCCGTGATCGCGCCTCGTCCTGCGTACCCGCGTTATCCTAGCACGAGCGGCGCCTGGCACGTGCGTTGCTCCGTCGGGCTGGGCAAGCGACACGGGAGGGCACGGCTACGGGGGAACGGGGTCGAAACGTGTGGCTGACGGCGCCTCTGCTGACGCTGGCTGCGGCGGGGGTCGTCGAGCTCGTGGACCGGTTCGTGGTCCGCATTCCCAACCAGGGAGTCGTCGCTCTGTTCGCGGCCGTTTACGCCGCCTACTTCGGCGGACTCAGGGGTGGCCTGGCCAGCTCGCTGGTGGCCCGCTGACGGAGGAAGAGTGGGCCATCATGCGCAGACACCCCGAGTACGCGTACCGCTGGCTGTCCACCATCGAGTTCCTGCGGCCCGCCCTGGACATCCCGTACTGCCACCACGAGCGCTGGGACGGCAAGGGCTACCCCGCCGGGCTGAAGGGGGAGGAGATTCCGCTCGGCGCGCGCATCCTGGCGGTGGTCGACTACTTCGACGCGCTGATGACCGAGCGGCCGTACCACAAGGCGATGGGCCGCGAGGC
>JBKBVM010000004.1:0-27084 GCA_046289555.1 bacterium | reverse complement strand
CACCGCTGCCCTCACGCTGCGGCGATAGGTGTCCCGACACCTTTGTTAGCGCAAGAGCTGGAAGGCGTCGCCCGCCCCGCAAGCTCACGTCCACCGCCACCGAAGTTCACGACCCCCCCATTCCCCGGTTTTTACGCCGGGCCGCGCTCCCTCGCCCGGTTCTTCTCGTACTCCTCCCGGGCCTTCTGCACCGAGGGCATCCCCGACACCTCCGCCACGGGCACGTCCCACCAGGCTTCGTAGCTGGGGACCCGCGCGTCGCGGTCCACCTCCACCACGATCACGGTGGTGCGGTCCTGCGCGCGGGCCTCCTCCAGAGCCTCCCACAGCTCCTCCCGCGTGCGGGCCCGGATCGCGTGTGCACCCAGGCTGGCCGCGTTCGCGGCGAGGTCGATGGGGAGCACGTCCCCGTCCAGCTGTCCCGTAGCAGGGTTGCGGAACCGGTGCTGCGTCCCGAACCCCCCGAGCCCCAGCGACTCCGACAGCCCGCCGATGCTGGCGTACCCGTGGTTGTCCAACACCACCACGGTCAGCTTGTAGCCCTCCTGGATGCTGGTGGTGATCTCGCTCGGCATCATGAGGTACGAGCCGTCGCCCACCAACACGTAGACCTCCCGGCTGGGATCTGCCATCTTCACCCCCAGGCCGCCCGGGATCTCGTAGCCCATGCACGAGTACCCGTACTCCAGGTGGTAGGTGCCGGGCTGGCGGGCACGCCAGAGCTTGTGCAGGTCCCCCGGCAGGCTGCCGGCGGCGCACACCACCACGTCCTCGGGACTGGCGAAAGCGTTCACCAGCCCGATGACCTCCGCCTGCGCCATGGGGGGGCCGTGCCGCTGGCTCGTCAGGCGCTCCACCTCCGCGTCCCACGCCTCCCGCAGCTTCGCCACCTCCTCCGCGTACGCGGGATCCACCCGGTAGCCCTGGAGCAGCTGTGCTAGCCCCTCCAGGGCCACCCGGGCGTCCGCCACCACGGGCAGGCTGCCGTGTTTGCGGGCGTCCCGGTCCGACAGGTTCACGCTGACGAACCGGACCTGCGGGTTCTCGAACAGGGTGGTGGAGGCGGTGGTGAAGTCGTCCCACGCCGTGCCAACCCCCAGCACCAGGTCCGCGGTCCGGGCCAGGCGGTTGGCAGCCAGACTCCCGGTCACGCCCACAGCACCCACGTTCTGCGGGTGGTCCCAGGGCAGGCTGCTCTTGCCCGCCTGGGTCTCCGCCACGGGGATGCCCGTGGCCTCCGCCAGGGCACGTAGGGCACCTTCCGCCTCGCTGAACAGCACCCCGCCACCTGCTATCAAGACCGGACGCCGGCTCTGGTGGATCCAGCGCGCGGCCTCGGCCAGCACCTCGGGGTCCGGGGGCGGACGCAGGATGCGCCAGGTGCGCGGCTCGAACAGCTCCGCGGGGTAGTTCCAGGCTTCCGTCTGCACGTCCTGGGGCAAGGCCAGGGTCACCGCTCCTGTTTCCGTGGGAGAGGTGAGGACCCGCATGGCCTCCAGCAGGGCGAAGGGGAGCTGGTCCGGTCGGTTGATGCGATCCCAGTAGCGGGAGACGGGCTTGAAGCAGTCGTTGACGGAGACGTCCTGGGACCAGCCCGCCTCCAGCTGCTGCAACACCGGCGCCACGTTCCGCCGCGCGAAGATGTCACCGGGCAGCAACAGGACCGGTACGCGGTTGATGGTAGCGCCCGCGGCACCCGTGACCATGTTGGTGGCGCCGGGGCCAATGGATGACGTGCAGGCGAACGCCCGCATCCGGCGGGTGGCCTTCGCGAACGCGGCCGCCGCGTGCACCATGGCCTGCTCGTTGCGGGCGAAGTAGAAGCGCAGGTGGGGGTACTCCTGCAGGGCCTGGCCGATCCCCGCCACGTTCCCGTGGCCGAAGATCCCCCACACCCCAGCGAAGAAGGGCACGCTGCGGCCGTCCCGTTCCACCCTCTGGGCGGCCAGGAACCTGACCAGGGCCTGTGCCGCCGTAAGACGCAGGGTGTTCATCGCCCTCCTGGTTCGGATTTGCGAACAGATTTCGGTGCCCCGAAGCCGCGGGACCAAACAAACACACTAGCCTCCGCGTGTCAAGCCATCTCACGGGTACGCGCCCAGCCGCTGGGACAGCCGCTGGGCCAGGCTGGTGACCTGCCGGGCCAGCTCCTCCAGGCGCGCGGGGGTCACCCGCGCCTTCACCGTGCTGAAGGCGATCCCGGCCCGCACGTCCCCGCGGCCCCGTACCGCCGCCCCCACGCAGCACATGCCTTCCACGGTTTCCTCGTCGTCCACGGAGTAGCCGCGTCGTCGGGTGGCTTCCAGCTCCCGGAGCAACTCCTCCAAGGAGCCCAGGCTGTGCCGGGTCGGGCGGGGCAGCTCCCCCGAGCCGAACAGCTGCCGCACCCGCTCTTCGGGCAGGGCGCTGAGGATCGCCTTCCCCGTGGCGGTGCAGTGGGCCGGGAGCCGCAGCCCGATCCGGTAGTTCACCGCGATGGGCTGGGTTCCGTTCCGGCACGCCACGTACACCACCTCGCGGCCGTCCAGGACGGACAGTACCAGGGTCTCCTCGTGGCGGGGCAGCAACTCGTCGCACACCTCCGTGAACGCCGCCGACAGGTCCGACGCCGCGTCGTAGGCCCGGTACAGCTCGAGGACCCGTACCCCGAGGCGGAACCGTCCCTCCGGGGAGCGTACGAGGAGCCGTTCCTGGACCAGGGTGGTGCACAGGTCGTGCGCCGTGCTCTTCGGGATCCCCAGCGCCCGGGCCAGCTCTCCCAGGGTCGGGGGACGCACCGCGTTGCCCACCGCCTCCAGGATCCGCACCGCCCGGACCACGGACGGCACGCCGTCGCGCCGTCCCTCCACCCTGGCCACGTCAGAACCCTCCCCGTTCCTCCACGAAGTCCAGCGCCTCCTCCTCGTACGGCATGAAGTTCGCGCACCCGTGGCGGGTGACCACGATGGCGCCGCACGCGTTGCCCAGGCGTGCCGCCCGGTACCAGTCCCAGCCCCTGAGCCACCCGTACAGGAACCCGCTGGCGAACGCGTCTCCGGCGCCCAGGACGTTGTACACCTCCACGGGGAAAGCCGGCACGTCCACGCGTCCGCCGTCCCGGGTGAACACCGCGGACCCCCGCGCCCCCAGCTTCGCCACCACCGCCTGTGGCCCGAGCCCCAGCAGGACCCGGGCGGCCCCCTCCACGGCCTCCTCACCCGTGGCGGCCCGCAGCTCCTCCTCGTTGCCCACCACCACCTCCGCCCACCGGACCAGGGCCCGTACGTTCACCCCGTAGGCCCGCACGTCCGGCCACAGGCTGCCCCGGAAGTCCAGGTCCACCACCACCCGGGTCCCCGCGGCCGCGGCCCGCTCCGCCGCGAACAGGGTCGCCGTGCGGCTGGGATCCGCGGTCAGCCCCGTTCCGGTGAGGAACAGCACGCGGCTGCCCTCCACCGGCGCCCGCAGGACGTCGTCCACGTCGAGAGCTAGATCCGCGGCGTTTTCCCGGTAGAAGACCAGCGGGAAGCGATCCGGCGGTTCGATGCCCAGCACCACCGCGCCCGTGCGCCGACCGGGCTTGCGGGGGATGAAACGCGTCTCCACGCCTTCCTGCCGGAGGAAGTGCAGGACGAAGTCGCCCACGGGGTCGTCACCGACCCCGGTGAGCAGGGCGCTGCGGAGCCCCAGGCGCCGGGTCCCTACGCTCACGTTGGTGGGGCACCCGCCCACGTACGCGGCGAAGCTGCGGATCTCCTCGAAGGGGACGCCCACGTCGTTGCTGTACAGGTCGATGCCGCAGCGGCCCATGGCCAGCACGTCGTACGCACGGTCATCCATCCGCCGCCTCCAGGGCGTGGGTCACCACCGGCACCCGCGGGTCCCGTTCCACCCACGTGGACCGCACCCACGCGTGCGCGGGGTCTTCGGAGTTCGCCAGGCTCTGCGCGGAACCCGCCAGCACGTTCAGGTAGTAGCAGGTGTACCCGTAGGCGGCGCTCACGGGGTGGTAGCCGCACGGCACCAGCACCAAGTCGTCCTGCCGCGCCACCACCGCCACGTCGAAGGAACCGTCGTGGGCGTAGATCCGCTGCAAGGCGAAGCCCTCCGGCCGGTCGAACTTGTAGAAGTACACCTCCTCCAGGTCCGCCTCCACCAGCCGGCCGCGCTCGTCCACCCGGTGCTCGTCGTGCTTGTGCGGAGGGTAGCTGGACCAGTTCCCGCCCGGGGTGTACACCTCCACACACACGAGACGCTCGCAGGGGAATCCTGGCGGCAGGATCCCGTTGATCTGGCGGGTGGCGTTCCCTCCACCGCGCAGCTCGATCTCCACGTCCCCGGGCCTCACCAGGCGCGGGGGGAAGCGACCGTCCGCAGGCGCCCAGCCACAGGCCAGTTCCACCCCCCCGGCTTCCCCCACCACCTCGAAGGCGGTGCCGGGCGGCAGGTAGAGGGCGTACGGCATCCCGTCGAAGGGATTCCGCCTGCGACCCACGCCCTCCCAGCGGCCCCGGTCCGAACGCACGCTGGCCCGACCGCCCAGCCAGACGAGGACCACCTCGCACCCGCCCGTGTGGTGCTCCCACCGCCCACCCGAGCTCAGTCGCCGCACCTCGAACCCCAAAAGCTCCCAGCCCGCCTGCTCCGGCGTCACCCGTACCACGACCCCCTCCTCCGGCGCCGGTCGGGCCGGCTCGATGCGCAGCTCCTGAGCACTACGGGACATCAGCGCGCCGCCTCCCGGGGTCCTGAGGTTCCCGCTGCCGATTGTAGAGCACGCAGGGACCCCCAGGACTCCAGGCGAACACCCGGGGGAGGAGGAACACTTGCTGCACGGAGCCCGCGTGGCCGCAGCCCCCATCAGCTGGGGCGTGTGCGAGATCCCGGACTGGGGACCTCAGCTGCCGTGGGAACGTGTGCTGGACGAGATGGCGCAGGCCGGCTACCAGGGGACCGAGCTCGGTCCGTGGGGTTTTCTGCCCACCGAACCCGAAAGGCTCCGGGAGGCCCTGCGGGACAGGGGACTGCAGCTGGTGGCGGCTTTCGTTCCACTGCCGCTCCGCGACCCGGCCCAGTATCCCCGGGCGGAGGCGGAAGTCCGCCGCACCGCGGAGCTGCTGGCCCGCTTCCGGGCGCGCTGTGTGGTGTTCGCGGACGCCGGCGACGAGCTGCGGGCCCGTGTGGCGGGCCGGCCTCACCTCACCGCCTCACACGGGATCCTCCCCGCAGACTGGCCCAGCTACGGGGAGCGGGTCACCCGCTTGGCACGCCTGGTCCGGGATTCCTACGGGCTTTCGGTGGCCTTCCACCCCCACGGGGGTACGTACGTGGAGAACCCAGCGGAGGTGGACGCCCTGCTGGCCCACACGGACCCGGAGCTGGTGGGACTTTGCCTGGACACGGGCCACCTGCTGTTCGGCGGGGGCGACCCGGTAGACGTAGCCCGGCGCCACGCAGCGCGCGTGAACCACGTGCACCTGAAGGACGTGGACATCTCCCGGCTGCGGGGCCTGCTGGCCCAGGGGCTGACCTACGCAGAAGCGGCCAAACAGGGGGCGTTCGTGGAGCTGGGCAGAGGTTCGGTGGATCTGCCCGCCGTCGCCGCTCGCCTGCGGGAGGCGGGCTACCACGGCTGGCTGGTGGTGGAGCAGGACCGCGTGGTCACGGACGACACAGACACCCTGGCCTCTGCGCGGCACAACCGGGAGTTCGTGCGCCGGACCTTCGGCGTCTGACCGCGTGCACGCGGGTCCCGCCGCTTGTCAACGCGCGCCAGAGCGCGGTAGCATCGAGGCGACCGGCGAGCACGACCTTCGGGGCAGGGTGAGGGGGCCGCACGGTCCCCGATTCCCGACCGGCGGTGGGCACCGGGAAGGCCCGGTGCAAGCCCGCGACCCGCGCACGGTCTGCGGCGCGGTGGACCCGGTCCAGCCGAGCTGGCGAAGCCGGGGCCGACGGTACAGTCCGGATGGGAGAGGGTCGGTGGCCGCTGGGCCGGCCGTGATCCCCGCGGCGGCCGCAGCGCGTCATCCGCCGCCCCGGAGGCAACTCCGGGGCTTCTTGTTGGGTCCGTGCTTCGCTGGAACCCAACGAGGAGGGTGCGATGGGCGCGCGTCGGCTGGCGTCCCTGTCCATGCTGTCCGCGGTGGCGGCGCTGCTCATGCGGTTCGTGCAGTTCCCCATCCTTCCGGGAGCTCCCTACCTGAAGTTCGACCCCAGCGAGGTGCCCACACTCCTGGCGGGTACCCTGTACGGCCCTTCCGCAGCCGTGGCGGTGGCGTTCCTCAAGAACCTGCTGTACACAGCGCTGTTCGGCAGCCCCACCGGCTGGGTCGGGCCGTTCGCCAACTTCGCCGCGGTGAGCTTTTTTGCGGCTACCGCGGCCTGGGTGTACGGCCGGGAACCCAGCCTGGCGGGCCTGGTCAAGGGTGTGGCCGCGGGTGCGGTGGCGCGGGCGGCCCTTATGGTCCCGCTGCTGGCCTTCGTGGTGCTGCCGGTGTTCTTCGGCTACAGCCCCACCGACTGGGCTACCCTGCACCGACGGGTCGTTCCGCTTCTGGCGGGTACCTTCGTGCCGTTCAACCTGGTGACCAGCGTGATCAACGGCGCCCTGGCCCTGTGGCTGGTGGCTGCCGTGCGCGGGCGGGTACCCGCATTGCAGGGACACGCCCCGCGCCGGAGCACCTCCTAGACCTCGTGCCGCGGGGCCTGGAGCAGGGCCAAAAGCTGCGGGTGGAGTAGGCCGTTGGTGGCCAGGGGGCTCCTGGTGTCCGCGGTGTACGGCGAGCCGTCCATACCCGTCACCACGCCTCCCGCCTCCAGCACCATGAGGGCACCCGCGGCCACGTCCCACGGGTTGAGGTCCGGCTCCCAGAAGGCATCCAGGCGCCCGGCCGCCACGTAGCACAGGTTCAGGGCGGCCGAGCCCATCTGCCGCACGTCCTCCGCCAGCCTCAACAGGGTCACGATCTGCGGCAGGTTGTTGCCCGTGGTCCCGATGTCCGGGGGCGTCCCGGTGGCCACCAGAGCCTCCTGCAGGCGGGACGTACCGGACACCCGTAGCCGCCGCGCCCGCCCGCCCGACCACAGCCACGCGCCCGCTCCGCGCTCGGCTACGAACAGCTCGTCCAGAACCGGGTGACAGACCACCCCCACCTGCACGGTCTCGCCCTGCGCCAGCGCCACCGACACGCCGAACCACGGCAGCCGGTGGGCAAAGTTGGTGGTCCCGTCCAGGGGATCCACGTACCAGCAGAAAGCCCCCTCGAACCGGGCACCCCGGCCCTCCTCGGCCACCACGCTGTGGTCGGGGAAGGCCTCCCGCAGCACGGAGACGATGCACGCCTCGCTGGCGTGGTCCGCCTCCGTCACCGGGTTCACAGGGCCCTTGTAGCGGACCTCGCCGGGGGCGGGCGGGCGGGCGAAGTACTCCATCAGGACGTGGGCCGCCTCGCGCACCGCGCGCACGGCCACCTCCGCGTACGGCGACAGCCGCAACGGCTCCAATCTTCCCACCTCCACGGCTAGACACCCAGCGGCCGGCTGAGGGTCGCCAGCCGAACGGGGGAGACCACCCCTTCCTCGGTGATGTAGGCGGTCACCAGCCGGTCCGGCGTGGGCTCGTACAGGATGGAGGACACCTCCACGCCCTCCGGCGGGGTCCAGTCCGCGGCCAGGTCCTCGGGGGCCCCCACGACCGTGGTGACCGAGTCGCCCCGCAGGGTGGGCGGCAGGATCTTGATGGTCTCCGCAGCCACGTAGCTGGGGACGCCGTGCGCGTGGGCGCACGTCATCAGCGGCCGGGTGCCCACCTTGTTGACGAAGGTGCCGTGCAGGGACACCGCCTCCGCGCCCGTGAGGACCGCGGACGCCACGTCCATGTAGTACCCCATGGCGGCGTCCACGGTGAGGGTGACGGAGATCCCCAGTTGCGCCAGCGCCTCCGCCATCCGGCGCCCCTCCAGGTACGGACGGGCCTCGAACACCACCACGCTGAGGTCGGGGTTGTGCTGGTACAGCTCCTCCAGCACCGCGTACACGGTGCGGCTGTAGGAGAGGGTGAGGATGACCTCGTACTCCGCCAGGGCCTCAGCCCCGTGGTGGGCGATCCGCGCGTGGGACTCCGCCACGTGGGCGCGGTACCCCCGCAGCCAGTCCCGCAACTCCTCGCGCATCTGCGGCTGGGGCACGCCCTCCCGGAGCATCTCCGCGGCGAACTGCACCATGCGGTACCGGAGGTTGTGCAGGGGTGCGGTCGCGGGCTTGCGCTCCGCCAGCTGCCGGGTCGCCTCGTCCAGGCCCTGCACCAACGCCCGGGGATCTGGGTCTGGTTGCTCGGACAACCACAGCTCCAGCGCCTCCGCCGCGGCCAGCGCGATCTCCGTGGCGCTCTCCCGCGTCATGCCCTCGATGGCCCGCAACCGGTCCGACCAGCCCACGCCCCCAGTATCCCACGGGGCCGGTCGTGCTCCCACCCCGGAGGATTCCCGCACCGCCGCGTTCAAATCTGCGCGGTGTGGGGCGGTCTCCGGACGTGCGGATCCGTCCCGCGGAGCCGCGGGACGTGCCGGCCCTGGTGGAGCTGTGGGGCGAGCTGGCCCGCCTTCACGAGCGCCTGGACGGGGCGTTCGCCCTGAGCCGCGGCTGGCGTCGGGCCTACGCGGACTACCTGAGCCACCTCCTGGGTCGGGAGGACGTGCGGGTGGTGGTGGCGGAGAGCGCCGGCCAGCTGGTGGGGCTCGCGGTGGGCCGGATCACCTTGCTGCCCGCCTTCTTCCGCCAGCGGCGCCGGGGCTACATCCAGGACGTGTACACGCGGGAGGGCTACCGGGGCCGGGGCATCGCGCGTGCCATGTTGGGCTACATCGAGGCGTGGTTCCGGCGGCAGGGCGTGCGCCGGGCAGAGCTCACCGTGGCCGCGGGCAACCCGGAGGCCGAGGCGTTCTGGGAGCGGGCAGGCTACCGGACGTACATGGTGTACCGGGCGAAGGAGCTGTGACAGCGGCGGGTCCTTCGCCCGCCAGTACCTCCAGAGGGGAGGCAGCGTGGTGCACTGGGAGCGGGTTCGGGCGGCTCTGGCGGGCCAAGTGGCGGACTTTCCGCCCGTGGCCGTGTGGCGGCACTTCCCGGGACACGACCAGCGGGCCGAGACGCTGGCAGAGGCTCACGTGACGTGGTGGCGCCGGTTCGGCCTGGACCTCCTGAAAGTGACCCCGGCCAGCGGCTACTACGGGGACGACTGGGGCCTGCGCGCCGCCTACCGGCCCAACCGGGAGGGCGTGCGGACCTACCTCGACCGGCCCGTGAAGCGGCCGGAGGACTGGGCGCGCCTGCGCCGGCTGGACGTCACCGCCGGGGCGTACGGGCGGGAACTGCGGGCGCTGCGCCTGATCCGCCAGGCAGTGCGGGGCGAGGTGCCGGTCCTGGCCACGGTGTTCAGCCCCCTGACCGTGGCGAAGACCCTCGCCGGCGACCGGGCGGTGGTCCGGTACCTGCGGGAGCAGCCGGAGGCCCTGCACGCGGGCCTGGAGACCATCACCGAGGTGACCGCGCGCTTTGTCGCGGAGTGCCTGGCCGCGGGCGCCGACGGGCTGTTCTTCGCCACCCAGATGGCGTGTGAGGCCGCCCTGACCGAAGAGGAGTACGAGACCTTCGGCCGCCCCTACGACCTGAGGGTCCTGCAGGCCGCCGCCGGGGCGGAGATCGTGCTCCTGCACGCCCACGGCGACCGGCCGTACTTCGACCTCCTGGCGGACTACCCGGTCCACGCGCTCAACTGGCACGACCGACGCACCCCACCCTCCCTTGGGGAGGCGCGGCGTCGGTACTCCGGCTGCCTGTGCGGCGGGATCGACGAGGTGCGCTTTGCAGACAGAACCCCCGAACAGGTGGCGGAGGAGGCACAGGACGCACTGCAGCAGACGGGCGGCCGGGGGCACGTGGTCGCGCCGGGCTGCGTGGTCCCCACGGACACCCCGGACGCCAACGTCCAGGCGGTGGTCCGGGCCGTCCGGACCGGCTAGGACCGCGAACCGGGCGGCAGGGGAACGGGGGGCGCGAAGGGGTTACCGCGTGGCGTGGGGAAACTCGGTCCGGGCAGGGAAGGTGCGGGCTGCAAGGGGATCAGCTCCTGCGGACCCGTAGGCCGGCCGTCCGGCCCGATCCCGGGACCGGGCCGCATCTCGTAGAAGCGCCCGTTGTAGAACAGGTACACCCGGGCCTCGCACTCCTCTCCCTGGTCCGGCTGCGGACGCGTACCGGGGAACTGACGGCCGGGCCCCGGAAGCGGGATCAGCTCCTGGAGGGGGGCCTGCACGGGAAGGGCTACCGGCCCTCGGGCCCCCGCCGCCTTCGATCCTGCCGCGTAGCCCGCCGCCCACACCCCCGCAGCGCCCGCCAGCGCCGTGACGGTCACCAGCACCCAGCGCCAGGTCCCCATGGCACCCCTCCACCTCGGTCTGCGTCCACTGTACCACGGCTGCCTTTTGCAGTTGTGAAGGAGGGGGTCATCCGGTGTGCCGCTTGTCCAGGTTCGCGAACCGCGACGTCTCCTTGTGGAAGAACAGCTCCAGGTCGTCCGTGGGGCCGTTGCGGTGTTTGGCCACCCGGACCAAGGCCACGTTCTCCTTGCCCTCCCGACGCGCCCGCTCGGGGTCGTAGTAGTCCTCCCGGTACAGGAACAGGACCAGGTCCGCCACCTGCTCCAGCTCCCCGCTCTCCCGCAGGTGCGACAGCATGGGGATCTTGGACCCGCCCTGCTCCGCGGCCCGGGACAGCTGGGACACGGCCAGGATGGGGACCTCCAGCTCTTTGGCCAGGGACTTGATGGCGCGCGCGATCTCGCTGAGCTCCTGGGTGCGGTTCTCCGTCCGCCGGTACGACTGGATCAGCTGGATGTAGTCCACCACGATGAGGCCGAGCCCGTGCTCGGCCTTGAGCTTGCGGGACTTGGCCCGCATCTCCACCACCGACAGGTTGGAGGAGTCGTCGATGAAGATGGGGGCCTCCACCAGGACGCCCATGGCGCGGGTGAGCCGGCGCCAGTCCGTCTCCGACAGGTAGCCCCGGCGCAGGCGCTGGCCATCCACCTGGGCCTGTGCGCACAGCATCCGCTGGACCAGCTGTTCCGCACTGGTCTCCAGGGAGAAGATGGCCACGGGGATGCGGTGCTCTGTGGCCGCGTGCTGCGCGATGTTGAGGCAGAAGGTGGTGTTGTGGACGCACACGTCGTTGGCCACGAAGTTGTGGGTGTCGGGCACGGTGAGGTCGTAGACAGGGTGGTGGCCGGTGTACTCCACGGAGACGATGGGGTCCCACACCACGTCAGGTTCGGGCAGCAGCGGCTCGGGCGCGTAGCGGGCCCACTGCCGCAGCCGTTCCCAGCCCAGGACCCCGCAGGTCCGCAGCAGCTGCACTGCGGCCGGCCCACGGACTTCTAGGACCACACCACCATCCCACGCGCTCAACACCCCCAGGCGCAGGAGGAGGTGCTGAACCTGTCGGGCCATGGTGACGTTGGGCAGCTCCGCCCGAATACCGAATTCGTCGGACCGCTCCGCCTCCGGGCGGGCCCAGCGGTCGGGGTCTCCCTGCACGGAGGCCACGCACGCCAGCAGGCAGCGCAACAGCAGGCACAGCTTGGCCCGGTTCAACTGGAAGGCCACCGGCGGCAGCCTCCGCCGCCCGTCCGGCTCCGCTAGCTCCGGGTAGTCCTGGAGGAACTCCGCCACCACCGCGGCGGCGTCCTGGGGCTGGACGTCCGCCGGGTCCGGCCGGAGGCCCAGGGTCCCCACGAGCGCGGGCACCCGCGAGGCCCGCACCGCAGCCGCGGCGGAGGCGGCGTCCAGGAAGTCCCGGCTCACCTCCGGGTGGGCGGGCAGCCGTCCCGCAGCCAGGTACGCCATCAGCCGCACCTCCGCACCGGGCAGGTCCACAGTCCCAAATACGGGCAGCCGGGCGGGTACCGCCACGAAGTGGCCGGGCCGCAAAGACGCCAGGGGCTTCCAGCCCTCCGGGGTCAGGAAGGGGTGGGTGGCCGTGACCTCCACCTCCCGACCCAGGGCGGTCCGCACCCGGAACGTGGGCTTGACCCCGTCGTCCACGAAGTGCGACGGCCTGGCCTCCCGCAGCCGCCCACCGTCCAGGGTCAGCACCGCGCCCTCGCCTGACCGCACCACCTCCTCGATGGTGCGCAGTAGCCCCGTGCGGGGATCCACCACCAGGGTGTCGTGCTTCAGACACTTGCCCATGGAGGGCCGGGCGGCCACGATCACCAGGTCCCCCCGCTGGAGCCCGCCGGTGAGCTCGTCCAGGTCCACGAACCCCGTGGGCACGCCGGTGATCATCCCGCGCTCGTAGTGGGCGTCCAGCCGCTCCATGGTCTCGCGGATCAGCTCCCGCAGCGGCTGGAAGTCCTGACGCGTCCGGCGGTTGGCGATCTCGAACACCAGCCGCTCCGCGCGGTCCACCAGGACCTCGACGTCCTCGTCGCCCTCGAACCCCAGGTGGGCGATCTGGGTGCCCACACGGATGAGGGCGCGGAGCATGGACTTCTGCAGGACGATGCGGGCGTAGTACTCGGCGTTGGCCGCGGTGGGGACCGCGTTCAGGAGGCTGGACACGTAGGCCGCCCCCCCGGCCTCCTCCAGCTTGCCCAGGTCCCGCAGCCGATCGGTGACGGTGATGAGGTCCACCGGCTCCCCGCGCTCGAACAGGTCCACGATGGCCGAGTACACGAGACGGTGGGCCTCCCGGTAGAAGTCCTCCGGCCGCAGCAGCTCCACCACCGCGGCGATGGCGTCCCGGTCCAGCAGCATGGAACCCAGGACGCCCATCTCCGCCTCCAGGCTCTGGGGCGGGACCCGGTCCACGGCGACGGCCATGGCTACTCCTCCATTATATCAAACGTGGGTTCGCGGGACTTTGTACGTACCCGTCTTTGCTCCCGCGCACCGGGTCTACCACACGCCGGCTGTGGGAAGCTGCGGGAAGAACCTGTGGATTGCGTCGGCCTGGGGACGGCGTGGGAGGCGCCTGGGACCTTCCTGGGAGGCGGCTGGGGAAAACCTGTGGGAGATGTGAGCTGTGGACCGTGTGGACGGCGCCTGCCTCCTCAACGCCGTCGGGCCGGGACCAGCACGTGGGGTAGGGCCTCCTCCACGGTCTGGACCAGCACCACCTGCAGCCCGGAGACCTCCGCGGGCAGGTCGTTCTGGTTTTCCTGCGGGACGACCACCTTCTTCATGCCCGCCTGACGGGCGCCGTACAGCTTCTCGGGGATCCCCCCCACGCCCCGGACCCTCCCCTGGATGCTCACCTCACCCGTGAGGGCCACGTTCTGGAGGGCGGCCCGGTTCTGCACCGCGCTGGCCAGCGCCGCGGTGATGGCCAGGCCCAGGCTCGGCCCGTCCACCAGCCCCCCGCCCACCACGTTCACGTGCACGTCGTAGTTCGCCAGGTCCACGCCCAACAGCCGGCGCAACACCGAAAGGGCGTTGAACACCGAGTCCTTGGCCATGGTCCCCGCGGTCTCGTTGAACCGCACCGTGCCCCTGCCCCGCTGGGCCGCGGGGAACACCGCGGCTTCCACCTCCACCACGGAGCCCAGGTAGTGGGCCACGCCCAGTCCGAACACCTTGCCCACCTCTGGGGTGTCGGAGGCCCGGGCGCTGGTAAAGGGACTCAGCCGGGAGACCCGGATCACCTCCAGCATGTCGTCCTCCGTGATCCGGACTCTCCCTCCTCGCCCCTTGCGCCGGTACAGGGCCATGCCGTAGGCGTCCGCGAGGAGGTTGACCGCTTTCCGGCCCTCCACCGTGTATGCGGCGATGAGCTCGGGCACCCTGGGGTCCAAACTCACCCGCAGCCGCTTGGCGGCCTGCACCACAATGCGCTCGATGTCCGACTGCGACAGGGGGTCGAAGAACACCTCCGCGCAGCGCGACCGCAGGGTGGGGCTGATCTCCTCAGGGTCGCGGGTGGTGGCGCCGATGAGGACGAAGTCCGCAGGCGCTCCCTGCTCGAACAGGCGCCGGACGTACGCGGGGACGTGCGGGTCGTCGGGGTCGTAGTAGCTGGACTCGAACGTCACCCGCTTGTCCTCCAGCACCTTCAACAGCTTGGCCTGCAGCAGGGGGTCCATCTCGCCGATCTCGTCGATGAACAGCACGCCCCCGTGCGCCCGGGTGACCAGCCCCAGCTTAGGCTCGGGGATCCCGCCCTCCGCGAAGTCGCGCCGGGAGCCCTGGTAGATGGGGTCGTGCACGGAACCCAGCAGGGGGTTGGTGACGTCCCGGGGGTCCCACCGCAGGGTGCTGCCGTCCACCTCCACAAACGGCGCGTTGTCCGGGAACGGGGTGTACGGGAGCCGCCGAGCCTCCTCCAGCGCCAGGCGCGCCACCGTGGTCTTGCCCACCCCCGGGGGTCCGTAGAGGATCACGTGCTGCGGGTACGGGGTGGCCAGCTTCGCCAGCAGGGCCCGGATGGCGCGGTCCTGACCCACCACCTCCTTCAGACGCCTCGGCCGCAGGGCCTCCAGGGCCGACTGGGACAGCCGCACGCGCTCCAGGGCCTCTAGCTCCTCCAGCTTCTTACGCGTGCTGGCGTTCTCCGGGCCCGTTGCCTCGCGCAGAACCTGGAGCCGGATTTCCTGCAGGTAGTCGTCCTGGCGTCGGTTCATGCGCTCGGCGACCTTGCGCTCCAGCTCCTCCTCCACCCGCCGCTGCGCCACCAGGTCCGCCAGCTCCTCCTCGATCTCCGACAGCACCGTGGGGATCTCCGCGTCGGAAGGAGCGCGCTGGATGGTGGGGTCGTCGTACACCAACCGCTGCAGGGCCACCACGCGGTCCGCCAGCCGCGGCGACCGCATGAGGGTGAGGGCCTCCAGCTTGCCGGCCTTCACGATGAGCCGCTCGGGACCGTACACCTCGCTGAGCACGCTGAACAGAGCGCCCACCCGGCGCTTCAGCTCCGTGCGGTCCGGCGCTCCGCGGCCCCGCGGCCGGATCCCCTTTGCCGTGGCCGCCCGCTCAGCCATCGCCGGTCACCTGGACCTCCACCTCCACGTGCTGCCCGTGCGGCAGCCGAACTCCCACCCGGTAGGTCCCCACCGCCTTGATGGGCTCAGCGAGCTCCACCTGCTTGCGGTCCACGTCGAACCCCATCTGCCGCAGCGCCTCGGCCACCTGCTGCGCGGTCACCGCTCCGAACAGCCTTCCCGCGGCGCCCGCCTTGGCCCGGATCCGCACCGGACGGCTGCGCAGGGCCTGCGCCATCTGGGCCGCCCGTTCCCGCTCCCGTGCCAGCTTCCGGTCCCGGGCCGCCCGCTCCTGCTCCAGGGCCCGCAGCTGCCCCTCCGTGGCCTCCCGGGCCAGACCCCGGGGCAGCAGGTAGTTGCGGGCGTAACCCTCCCGCACCTCCACCACGGAGCCGGCCTTGCCCAGGGACGGCACGTCCTTGACCAGGATCACCTTCATACGGAACGCTCCGCCCTTGGCCCGACCTTCCGCAAGTCCAGCCACAGGTCCACCAGCCCCAGGGCGACCATGGCGAAGGTGCCCAGATCCCCCAGCATCAACACCGCCACCACCGCCAGCGCACGGCCCGGGCGCGGGACGTCCCGCGACTGCAGGTAGTGCAGCATCGTCAGCACGCCGAAGAACGCGAACACCAGGACGCTGGCCATGAACCCGTTGGCGGCCAGCACCCGGCCCAGCTCCGGAGCCCACGGCTGCACCGCCACCCCGGCCAGGACCGGCAGCACCAGAGCCACCGTTCCCGCAGGCGGGAGCCTCCAGGTGAGGATGGGCGCAAACCCCGGAAGCTCGGTCCCCAGCCGCCGCATCACGTGCCGCGCCAGGGCGTAAGCGCCGTACGCCCAGACCAGGACCCCCAGGACCACCGCCGCGGGCAGGATGGTCCGCACCAGGTTGGGCATCTGCTGCGCCAGCTGCTCCATCTGCTGGACCTGCTGGGGCGGCGCGCCTAGGCGGCGGCTCAGGTCCGCAGCGGCCTGAGCGCCCTTCACCTGCGCGTCCACCACCGCCTGGAGGGGATCCAGTCCCATGACGTACCGGGTGACGACAAGGCTCAGGACGGTAACCGCAAGGCCCACCACGGCACCCGCCAGCACGGCGCGGCCCGCTACTGCCCCCCCGCCCCTTCGGGCCACCACCCCCTGCACCACCCCCACCGGGGCGAACGCGGCCACGAACAGCAGCCCCTGGGGGAAGCCGAAGAACGGCGACAGCACCAGCCCGGCCACCACCGCGCTGAGGGCCGCGGTACGGACCCCCCGCCGGTAGGTGAGGACGAACAAGGGAAGGGGAGCGGCCACAAGCCCGGGCGAACCGAACAGAGCCACGAGAAGGGCCACGAGCGCGGTCAGGGCCGCCAGCAGGGCCCCCTCGGTCAGGCTCGCGGTGCGCTCCCGCACCGCCACAGCGCCTCCGTGTGCCCTGGCCATAGGCCTCCGGCCCCCTCAGACGGGGCCCGTCACGCGCTCAGTCCGCGGTGTAGGGCAGCAGGGCGAGCTCGCGGGCCCGCTTGATGGCCACCGCCAGCATGCGCTGGTGCTTGGCGCACGTCCCCGTCACCCGCCGGGGCAGGATCTTGCCGCGCTCGGAGACGAACCGGCGCAGCCGGTTGCTGTCCTTGTAGTCTACGAACCGCGCCCGCTCCGAGCAGAACACGCAGACCTTCTTGCGGGGCCTGCGCGGCCGCCACTCGCGCTTCTCCTTCTTGTCCTTCTCCGCCATGCTCGCAGTCCTCCGCGCCCACCGTTGCCGGCGCCTGTGCAGGGGGCTCTAGAACGGCACGTCCTCTTCCTCCTCCGGCTCCGGAGCGGGCTCGAACTCCTCCGCCGCAGCCTCCACAGGCTCCGGGGCCTTGCGGTCCAGGAACCGCACGTGGTCCGCCACCACCTCCACCGCCCTGCGGCGCTGGCCGTCCTGCGTCTCGTACTCCCGGATCTGCAGCCGGCCGTCCACCGCCACCAGCCGGCCCTTCGCCAGGTGCTGGGACACCTGCTCGGCCAGCTTCCGCCACGCCACCACGGGGATGAAGTCCGCTTTGCGCTCGCCCTGCGGCCCTGCAAAGGGCCGGTCCACCGCGAGGGTGAAGGTGGCTACGGGCTGCCCGCTGGGCAGGTACCGCAGCTCAGGGTCTCTGGTAAGCCGGCCGATCAGCACCACCCGGTTCAGCACCCCTCGTCACCTCCCCCGGACGGGACGGCCTCCGCTAGCTGCGCCTGGGCAGCGGGCGCGGGCGAGGGTGCTGTGGGCAGGGCCTCGCACACGAGGAACCGGATGACCTCCTCCACCAGGGCCACCGCGTTCTTCAGGTCCTGGACCCGCTGTACGTCCAGCTCGAACCGCAGGAGGACGTAGAAGCCCTCGCGGTGTTTCCTGATGGGGTAGGCGAGTCGCCGCTTGCCCCAGGGCTCCGTGGCCAGGACGGTGCCGCCCCGCTCGGTGATGCGGCCTGCCACCCGCTCGACGGTCTCCCGGACCTGTTGGTCGTCCAGGTCCGGCCGCAGGATGAAGACGATCTCGTACTCCTTCCGCACGTCCAACCTCCCTCGGTCAGGGATTGACAGCTCCCCGGTCTCCGTCCAGGCGGAGACGGGAGGTTCCTGCCCTGCGACCCAAGTAGCCCGCGGTCCTGCTTGCCACGCTAGGCGTGGGGGACGCTACCGGCCGGTTGATTCTACCAGACGGGAAGCGGGGTGTCCACGAAGGGCTCGAACCCGGCGGGCAGCGGGGGTCAGTCGTCCCGGAACAGGCCCGCGGGCGGGGTCGGGCCGGAGCGGCGGCGCGGCCGCAGCGGCCGGTTCTCGTGGGCACGGCGCGCCAGCAGCTCCCGCTTGGTCCGATACAGCTCCTCCAGCTCCGCCTCGATGGCCGCCAGCGCCCGTCGGCCTGTCTCGCCCGTCCCGGTGTGCGGGACGCTGCTCTGCCAGATCCGTTTCCGCTGCTCCGCGAGTTCCGCGATCCGGCGGTCGACCTCCTCCAGGGTGAGCTCGAAGGGGTCTACGAAGTCACTGGGCACTCCCATGCTGGCTCCTTCCTTGGGGTCTGTCCTGTCCATGGCAACGTCCCAGGATACCAGACGGTTTCCACGCGCCGTAAGCGGTGCAACTCCCGTGCCACCGACCCACGCGTCGGCCGAAAACGTGACCGGCCGAGGCCAGCCTACGTGTGGAAACGAAACGTGATGACGTCCCCTTCCCGCACCTGGTAGTCCCGCCCCTCCAGGCGCACCTTCCCCGCCTGCCACGCCGCCTCCCAGGACCCCGCCCGGACCAGGTCGTCGAACGCCACCACCTCCGCCCGCACGAAGCCCCGCTCCATGTCGCTGTGGATAGCTCCCGCCGCCTGTGGCGCCCGGGTGCCCCGCGGAACGGGCCACGCCCGAACCTCCCGACTCTCCGTGGTGAAGAACGTCACCAGGTCCAGCAGCCGGTAGCCCGTCCGGACCACCTGGTCCAACACTCCCTCCCCCAGCCCCGCCACGTCCCGGTACGCCCGCGCCTCTTCCTCCGGCAGGTCCAGCAGCTCGTCCTCCACCTTCAGGCAGGCCACCACCACGGGCACGCCCCGGGCTTCCCCCAGCGCCCGCACCGCCTGCACCGCGCCGTCCGACTGGCCTTCGGCCACGTTCACCACGTACGCCACGGGCTTGTCCGTGAGCAGCCGCAGGGGTCGAAGCGCCTCCCGGACTTCCCCCGGCAGCGTACGCGCCGGCCGTCCGGAGTCCAGGGCCCTGGCGGCCTCCTCCAGCGCCGCTCGCTCCGCCCGCGCCTGGACGTCGCCCGTCCTAGCCCTGGGCTCCACGCGCTCCATACGGCGCTGCACGGTCTCCAGGTCCGCCAGCAGGAGTTCCGTCTCCACCACCTCGATGTCCCGGAGCGGGTCCGGGTGCCCTTCCACGTGCGCCACCTCGGGGTGGCCGAACGCCCGCACCACGTGCAGCAGGGCCGCCATCTCGCGCACGTGCGCGAGGAACCGGTTTCCGAGCCCTTCCCCCTGGTGGGCGCCCCGGACCAAGCCTGCGATGTCTACCACCCGCACGGTGGCGGGGACCACCCGCTCCGCGCCCGTCATCCGGGCCAGGACGTCCAGGCGGTCGTCGGGGACTGCAGCGACCCCCGTGTTGGGGTCCACGGTGGTGAATGGGTACGGCGCCACCGGCACCCGAGCGCGGGTCAGGGCGCGAAACAGGGTGCTCTTCCCCGCGTTGGGCAAGCCCACGATTCCCACCGACAGCACGACCCCGCTCCCGGCCTCACGCCCTCGCCCGCTTCACGATCCGGCGCCGGGGGCGTGGTTCGGGCGCGGGTGAGGCGGACTTCCGAGGCCTGGGCTTGGGCGGCTCCTCCTTCGGTGGTTCGGGCTCCGAGGGCGGGGGTTCGTTGCCGCGCTGCAGGAACGCCCGGATCCGCCGCTCCAGCTTGATGCGGTCCATGAGGACGAACCGGCCGCACGTCCGGCAGCGGATCCCCACGTCCGCGCCCAGCCGCTCGATCACCCAGACGTCCCCCCCGCAGGGGTGCGCCTTCCGGGTGCGGATCACGTCGCCCACGTACAGCTTCACGTATGGGGCGGGCAACCCGACACCCCCTACCGCACGCTCAGCAGCGCGTCCGTGGGTGCGAAGTCGTCGGTGAGGGTGGGGACGTCCTCGGTCCGGATGGGCCGCAGGTACAGGTCCGCCACCGCCGCCTCGAAACCCGGCACCTTCACCCGCCCGCGCAGTGCCCGCGCTCGGGCCTGCACCTCCTCGGGCGGCCACCGGGCTTCCGCGCCCACCACGATGATGTTCCGCAGCGCCTCCGGCCACCCCGTGGGTCCGAAGTCCACGGGGAACACGTACACCGCCGGGTACACCTCCCGCAGGGTGCGGTACACCGCGCGGAACAGGCGGCTGTGCGGGCCGGACAGGGCGCCGATCACGTTCACCACGAACACGCCTCCCGGACGGAGCCTACTGCGTACCTCCTCGAAGAACTCCCGGGTGGCCAGGTGGAAGGGCAGGGTGTCCCGCAGGTACGCGTCCATGAGCACGTGGTCGTACCGCTCCTGTGCCCGCCGTACGAACTGCCGGCCGTCCTGCGCGAACGCCCGGAGCCGGCCCCCCCGCGGAACCCCGAAGAAGCGGTGCGCGACCTCCACCACCGCGGGGTCGATGTCCACCACGTCCACCTGCACTTCCGGGTAGTCCTCCAGGTAGCGCTTCGGGACCGTGCCGCCCCCCATGCCGATGACCAGGACGTGTCGAGGGTGGGGTTGGAACAGCATCCCCACGTGCATGTAGTCCGCGTACCGGAACACCGTACGCCGCGGCTCCTCCAGGTCCAGGGCGCTCTGCCAGTAGTTGTCCAGCTTCAGGTACCGGACCGTTCCCTCGTCGCTCACCGTGATGCGGTGGTACACGGTGTCCCGAGCGTACACCACCTCCGGCGCCTCCGGCGGGATGATCCGCGCGCTGGCGGCTCCCGCGCCCACCAGGACCAGGGCCGTCACGGCGGCCGCGCCCGCGCGCCGCAGCCCCACCAGCCCCACCACCGCCAGGGCCATCTCCAGCAACCCCAGGGCCAGGATGATGTCCCGCACCCCCAGCACCGAGATGAGCCAGAAGGCCGCCGCAAAGCAGCCTGCAATGCTGCCCAGGGTCGACAGGGCGTACAGCCGCCCCGCGGTGCCGCCCACGGTGGCCACCGAACGCGTGCTCAGGCGCACCGCGTACGGGGAGATGGTCCCCATGACCACGCTGGCCGGGAAGAACAGCAGCAGGGCGCTCAGCAGGGGCCCCGCCCGGCTGTCGAGGTCCGCGACGGCCAGGGCTGACAGCAGCCGAGGAGCGGCGGCGGGGATGGGGACGGTCAGCAGTCCGGCCAGGAACACCAGACCGCAGAAGGCACCGTGGCTTGGGTACCGGTCTGCCAGCCGGCCGCCGAGCCAGTAGCCCACGCTGAGGGCGGTGAGGAACACGCCGATGAGGCTACCCCACACGTAGATGGAGTTCCCGAAGGTGGGGGCCAGCACCCGGCTGGCCACGATCTCCAGGGCCAGCAGCACGCCCCCGCTCGTGAACACGATCAGCTCCAGCATGACCTCACCCCTCAGGGTACCGTACCGGACGGCCCCACGTTGGCCCCAGCGGGAGCCGCTGGCTCAGTCTCCGTGCACCAGGCGCAGACGGGGCGACAGCCGCAGCAGCAGCTGCACCCGCTCGACCTCGTCCAACCACTCCTGCACCACCCGCCGCAGCAGGTCCTCGCCGGGAGGGACCACCCCCACCGGACAGGCGGGCCCCAGGCGGTCTGCCGCCATCTGCCGGTAGATGGACAGGGTCCGCTCTCCGTACCGGGCCACCTCCACAAAGTCCTCGCTGAGGAACACCACCATGGGGATGCGGTAGCCGCGGTTGATGGACAGCAGCTCCCTTAGGTCCGGGTGCTCGTCCCGGTCCAGAAAACGCAGCCCGATGCGGGGGGTGGCCTCCGCGAACCGCTGCAGGATGGGGCACTGGTTCACACAGTCCCCGCACCACACGCCCGCCAGCACCAGGAGGTTCATGTCCCGCTGGAAACCCTCTAGGAGCGCGCGCTGCTCTGGCGTCAGCGTCACGGCTTCGTACACGCGCCGCCACCGCTCCCGCTGCGCCTCGCTGCCGTAACGCTCCAGGAACTCGTGGTAGCTTAGCGCCTGCTCGAACTTGACCTTCCAGTCCATCCCCGCTCACCTCCCCTGCGGCGTCTGGCCGGGGAGCTTCAGAGCAGCCGCGGCCACGCCGCCCAGCGCCATGAGCACGGCCGCGGACGCGAAGGCCGCACCCTCTCCTGCGGCTCCCAGCAGCCCGTTGCCCCAAACCGGTCCCACCATGCGCCCCAGGCTCTCCACGGTGCCCGCCACGCCCTGGACCGCGCCCTGCTCGTGGGAAGCCGCCACCCGGCTGATCAGGGACACCAAGGCCGGGTTGGCGATCCCCGCACCCACCGCGGCCACCAGGGTGCTGCCCACGAACCCCATAAGGTCCGTGCTGACCGAACCTGCCAGCAACGACAGCCCGGCCACCACGAGGCCCGCGGCCAGCGCGCGCCCCTCTCCCCACCGACCCACCACCGGCCCCACCAGTCCCACCTGTACAGAAGCGCCCACCAGGCCCCACAAGGCCAGCAGGTAGCCGGTGTGGGTGGCGTCGAGCCCGAACCGCCGGTGGACGAACAAGGCGAAGGTGGTCTGGTACACCGCGGCGGTGGCCCAGTACACGAAGTCCACACCGAGCAGCGCCCGCAGCTGCGGCCGCCGCAGGGCCGCGGGCAGCTGCCGCCAGCCCGTCGCGCCGCCCGCACGCACCCGGTGAACGGTCTCCGGCAGCCACCACCACGCCAGTGCCATCGCCACTCCCGTCACGCCCACGGCAGCCCACGCGGGGGTCGAGTACCCGAACCGGGAAAGGGCTCCACCCAAAGCCGGGCCCAGCACGAACCCGATCCCGAAGGCAGCGCCGATCAACCCGAAGCTGCGGGCCCGCCGGTCGTCCGGGGTCACGTCCGCGATGTACGCCCGCGCGGTGGAGAGGTTCCCACCCGAAAGCCCGTCCACCACCCGGGCGGCGAACAGCATGGGGAGGTTGCGCGCCAACGCCAGCAGGGCGAAGCTCACCGCGGTACCCAGCAGGCTCAGCAGGAGCACTGGCCGGCGTCCCCAGCGATCCGACCATGCGCCGAGAACGGGGGCCGCCACCAGCTGGCAGGCGGAGTACGCGGCGAACAGCAGCCCCACCTCCAGGGGAGACGCGCCCAGGCTGCTGGCGTAAAAGGGCAACAGCGGGATCACGATCCCGAAGCCAATCAGGTTCGCGAGTACCGTGAGGAAGATGGCCCACAGCGGCCGGCTCACTCGACCATTATGCCACCGCTTTCCCGTTCCCCCGGAGAGCCCGGTACAATGCGGCGCTGGAGGCCATGTCGAGCTTGCCGAGGCTGCGCCCCGTGGAGTTCGTGCCCGTGCGGGTGTCCGGCCGCTCCGTGGTGGCCGTGCGCGACCCGGAAGGCCTGGTGGAGGACACCCTGCTCCTGCCCGTGGAGGTGGCGGAGGTGGCGCTGCTGCTGGACGGGAAGCGGGACGCGGTGGACGTGCAGGTGGAGTACGCCCGCCGCCACCGCGGGGCGCTGCTGTTCACCTCCGAACTCGCCCGGATCGTGGAGGAGCTGGACCGGTGCGGCCTGCTGGACACGGACCGCGCCCGCGCGCGCCGACAGGCCCTGGA
Source organism: bacterium (assembly GCA_046289555.1). Classification (GTDB taxonomy): domain Bacteria; phylum Sysuimicrobiota; class Sysuimicrobiia; order Sysuimicrobiales; family Sysuimicrobiaceae; genus Tepidifontimicrobium. Next base: position 3,834 of record JBKBVM010000004.1, on the reverse strand, counting down.
GGACGCGTTCCGTCGGGCGCCAGAGCGGCCGCCGTACTTCGCGGGCAAATCCTACCCGGATGATCCCGCCCGGCTGCGGGCGCAGGTGGAGGATTACCTGCACGCGGTGGACGCGAGCCGGATTCCCGCGAGTCCGCCCCGCGGTGTGGTGGCGCCGCACGTGGACTTCGAACGCGGCGGGGTGGGCTACGGGTGGGCGTACGCGGCGCTGGCCCGCTCACCGGCCACCACCTTCCTCCTGCTGGGGGTGGCTCACGGTGGCGCGCCAGTTCCCTTCGCCCTGTGCACCAAGCCGTACCGCACCCCTTTAGGGACGCTGCCCGTGGACCGGGCCTGGGTGGACGAGCTGGTCCGGGCCGCACCCGAACTGGTCGCCGGGGAGCTCGCCCACCGCGCCGAGCACTCCCTGGAGTTCCAGGCGGTCTTCCTCCAGGTGGCGTTCCTGGGCAGGTCCGTCTCGGTGGTCCCCATCCTGTGCTCGGCCTTCGAGCAGTGGGCTGGCCGTCGTTCGCCCCGGGAGGTACCGGAGGTGGAGCGGGTGGTCCAGCTGCTCCGTCGGACCTTCTGGGAGCGGGCGGGCCGCGCCGCGCTGGTGGCGGGGGTGGACTTCAGCCACGTGGGGCCTCGGTTCGGAGACCCCGAGCCCCCGGACTCCGCCCTGGCGCTGCGCACCTCCGCGGGCGACCACCGCGCCCTGGAGCACGTCCTGCGGGGTGACGCGGAGGAGTTCTGGAGAGAGGTGGCGTCGACGGGCAACCCGCAGCGGATCGACGCCCTGAGCGCCCTGTACGCAGCCCTCCGGATCCTGGAGCCGGTACACGGGCAGCTCCTGCACTACGGACAGGCCCATGACCCAGTGGGCGGGATCGTGAGCTTCGCAGCCCTCGCCCTGTACGACCCACATGGCCCAAGTCTCGGGGTGGCACCCACCTAGCTTGACGCGTGCTGATTTCTGGACACCGTCGGGCGTCAGTGACACGATTGCCACGGGGTGGCATCATCTCGCAGGAGGTCTTGATTCCCAGGTGAAGACGCGTATCGGGCGGGGAGGGAGGCTGGTGATTCCGGCCCCGTACAGGCGGCAGCTGGGGCTCCGCCCAGGGGACGAGGTGGTCGTCAGGGTTGAGGCCGGAGAGCTGCGGGTTCTCACCGTCAGGCAGGCGCTGGCCCGTGCCCGAGCCCTTCTCGGTCCCTACGTGTCTCCCGGACGTTCCCTGGCCCGCGAACTCGTCTCCGAACGCCGGGAAGAGTCCGGCCGCCATCAGCGCGGTGAACCTGTCCGAGGTCGTGGCCAACAGCTCTTACCGCAGACCGTGCCTGCGAAACGGGCCTAGCCGGGGTCGAGATCCGGGTCATGCGCTGAGGACGCGCTTTTCCCCGCGGCTACAGGCAGTCGGTGGGCCGCCATCCGCGTACCTACCCCTCCGATCCGCGGAAGGCGCGCAGGGCCGAGATGAGGAGCAGCAGGCCCAGTAAAAGCTTCACCAGCTCCGCAGGCGCCACTCGGGCGAGCGCGCTGCCCGCGGAGGCGCCCAGCACGGACCCGAGGCCCATGGGGACCACGGTGCCCCGGACGGCGGCCCGATCCGACAGCCCTCCCACCCGAGCCCACCGAGCTACCCCGGCCGCAACGGTAGGCAGGGCGATGAGGACGCTGGCGGTCCCCGCACTCTTCACGTCCACTCCGTAGCCGAACACCAGGGTGGGGATGAGGAGCTCCCCACCGGCCACGCCCAGGAGGCTGCTCACCAGCCCGATCCCGAGCCCCAGCCCGACTCCCGCGCAAACCCATACCACCGCTTCCCGCGGCAAAAGCACAGGCGGCGCCACCGGAACGAACGCCTCGGCCACCAGCAGACCTCCGATGAGCACCAGCAACGCCACCACCAGCCTCCGCAACCGCGCGTTGCTGAGCCGTTGAGCGATCCGCGGGCCCGCCAGGGCGCCTATTAGCGACCCCGTCAAAAGCGCGCCTACAGCGGCGGCGTAGCGTACTACCGGGAGCAGAGAGAGGGTCTGGCTGCGCGCCACGAGGGACGCGGCGAGGGTGATGAGGCTCGTGGCCAGGTTGAGGGGGATAGCCTGCCGGAGCGCGTAGCCGAACAGGGTCACCAGGGCCGGCAGACGGAACTCCGCACCTCCCAGCCCGATGAGCCCTCCCAGGACACCTACGGAGAGTCCGACCCCGAAGGCCAGAGCGCGCCTCTGTGGCCGCGGGCCGGGCCCGGGAGGCTGGCGGGGCAACTGGACAGCCTGCAAGTTCAGATCACCCGCTCCCCGAGCCGGCCGACCACCACGAGCACCCCCACCGCCACCGCGCCCAGGAGCAGCGCCAGGGCTCCCGATGCGTCCCACCGGCCCGCCTGAACCGCATCGTACAGCGCGATAGGCAGGGTCTGGGTGCGGCCCGGGATGTTGCCGGCCACCATCAGGGTGGTCCCGAAGTCGCCGAGGGCACGGGCGAAGCCCAACGACACGCCCGCCACGATCCCCCTACGGGATAGAGGCAGCAAGACGTAGGCGAACTGGTGCAGCCAGCCCGCTCCATCCATCCGCGCGGCCTCCAGAACATCGGCGGGCACCTCCGCGAACGCCGCGCGCACGGTGCGCACCACCAGGGGCAGCGAGGGGACCGCGGCGGCCACCACCGCGCCCTGCCAGGTGAACACCAGCGGCACCCCGAAGGTGGCCTCCACCCAGGCGCCCAGGGGGCTGCGGCGGCCCAGCAGGACCAGAAGGTAGTACCCGAGCACGGTGGGTGGTAGGGTGAGGGGCAGGGAGGTCAGCGCCTCCACCACGCCGCGGCCCGGGAACCGGCCTGTCACCAGGACGTACGCCAGCCCCACCCCGGCCACGCCAGCGAGGAGTGTGGCCAGGGAGGCCACCTTCACCGAGATCCACAGGGGTGCCGGGTCCAGCTACGGGCCCTCCCCCGGCAGCACGAAGCCGTACCGCCGCATCACCGGACGTCCCTCCGGCCCGTTCACGAAGGCAAGAAAGGCCCGGGCTTGCGGCTGGCGAGGCGACCGGGCCACCACGCCCGCGGCCTGCCGGATAGGGTTGTGCAGTCCCTGCGGAACCAGCCAGAACCGACCTTCGGGGGACACAGGGGGTGCCAGCGCCAGGGACAAAGCCACCACGCCCACGTCCGCGTTCCCGGACTGCACCAGCTGCAGCGTCAGGCTGACGTTCTCCCCGTAGACCAGCTTCTGCTGGACCCGGTCGTACAGCCCGGACCGCACCAGCGCCTGGCGGGCGGCCTCCCCGTAGGGTGCGTGCTCGGGGTTGGCGATGGCGACGTACCGCACCCGGGGATCCAGGAGGACAGCCATCCCCCGGCCCACGTCGAGGTCGCTGGCGCGGCGCACCCACAGGACGATGCGTCCCACTGCGTACAGCTGCACCGTCTCCGCAACTACGTGCCCCTGCTCCGCAAGCCGCTGGACGAACGCCTCGTTGGCGGAGAAGAAAACGTCGAAGGGCGCCCCGTGCTCCACCTGCTGGGCGAGCTGGCCCGAGGACCCGAAGGAGAACGTCACGGGGATCGGCGTGCGGCCGCGCCAGACACCCGCGAGCTCCTCGAAGGCGTACCGGAGGTCCGCAGCCGCGGCGACCAGCAGCCCCTGCGGGGCCTGGGCCGTGGCCGGAGGCCGACTGACCGCCGCTAGGGCCAAGAGCAGGAGGAGAGCCGGGACTCGCCTCACCTTACCGAGCCCTCCAGCTTGCGTACGGCGCCCGCGCAGGTCGCGTCGTAGCCCCCGATGGCCGCCAGCTCCTGCCGGAACCGACGGCCCGCCACCACGTCCATCACGACCCGGACGGGCTCGGTGTCCA
>JBKBVM010000049.1:0-10734 GCA_046289555.1 bacterium | reverse complement strand
AGCTCATCCGACGGCTGAAGGAGCAAGGAGTTGCGGTGGTGCTGATTAGCCACCGCCTGCAAGATGTGCTGGATGTTGCGGACCGGATTGTGGTGTTGAACCGGGGGCGGGTGGCGGGGGTCCTCGACGGGCGGGGCGCGCGGATGGAGGATGTTGTGGCGCTCATCGTGGGGGGCGCGGCGAGAGGCTGGAGGCGTACCCGCGAGCCGCGGAGCGAGGGTTGCCGGGGGACCGCCTACGGGGGGCCCTCAGCCGGGTGGACCTATTGCTGGTCGTCCTCCTGATCATGGGAGTCCTCACGGCGCTGCAGCCCGAGTTCTTCCTGACCCGGGAGAACCTCACCAACGTGGCCAGACAGATCAGCAGCAACGCCATCCTGGCCCTCGGACAGTTCGTAGTCGTGGCCACGGCAGGGATCGACCTGAGCGTGGGGTCGGTGATGGGCCTGTGCATGACGGTGCTGGCCCTGCTGGTGAAGGCGGGCTGGCCGGCGTGGGCGAGCCTGCCCGCTGCAATACTGCTCGGAGCTGCGGTGGGCGCCGCCAACGGCCTGGCTCTCACGCGGCTCCACCTCCCGCACCCCTTCATCGCGACCCTCGCCACCCTAAACGTAGCGCGCGGGGTCACGTACCTGCTCAGTGGGGGAGTCCCCATCTCGGGCCTGACGCCGGAGGTTCGGTGGCTGGGGTCTGCAGACCTGGTCCTTCTGGAGGGCACGCGGTTCGCTACGGCCCTTCCCGTCTCGTTCCTGGTGGTGGTCGCCCTGTACGCGGTCGGGACGGTCTTCATGCGACGGACGCGCACCGGACGGCACATCTACGCGGTGGGCGGGAGTCCCCGGGCGGCACAGTACGCGGGCCTCCCGGTGGGGCGGCTGCTCGTGCTGGTCTATGTCCTCTGCGGAACGATGGCCGGCGTGGCAGGCGTGTTGCTGGCGGGCCGGGTGAACTCCGCCTACCCCACAGCGGGTTTGGGAGCCGAGCTGGACAGCATCGCCGCTGTGATCATCGGGGGAGCCAGCTTTTTCGGCGGACGGGGGACGCCGGGCGGCGTGTTCCTGGGCGCCGTCATCATGGGCCTGGTCCGGAACGGCCTCAACCTGATGAACGTGTCTGTGTTCTGGCAACAGGTACTGATCGGCGTGATCATACTGCTGGCCGTCTACGTGGACGTACTCCGGCGGCGTGCCGCGCGGGCGGAGCTCTGAGGGGGTGGGAATGAGGGGCAGGCCGGTCGTTGTGAAAGCCCCAAGTTCGATCCGTGAGGGGGTGAGCAAGCCATGGTGAAAAGGCGGTGCGCGCTGGTGGCTGTAGTGGCTGGCCTGGCGCTGGGACTCACGACCGGATGGGGTCAAGCGGGTCCACAGGCTTACACCATCCTGTTAAGCATGAAGGGACCCGGGTCGGGCAACCCGTTCTGGGCCGCCGTGGAACGGGGTGCTCGGGATGCCGCGAAGGCCCTGGGGGTGAACCTGGTGGTGCTGGCGCCGCCGGCGGAGACCGACGTGCAGGCGCAGGTCGCCCAGATCGAGGATCAGATCGCGAAACGGGTGAACGCCATCGTGGTGGCGCCCACGGACGTGAGCGCGTTGAACAGCACCTTCGACAAGGCGCGGGCGCGGAAGATCCCGGTGCTGTTCGTGGACACGGACGGGACCTGGCCACACAAGGTGACCTTCATCGGCACGGACAACCGCGCCGGAGGTGCCCTGGCGGGGAAGTTCCTGTGCGACCAGCTGAAAGGTCAGGGCGAGGTGGCCATCATCACGGGAGTCATGACCACGCAGAGCATCCGCGCCCGCGTGGAGGGCGCCCGGGAGACCGTACGGCGTTGCGGTCTACGGGTGGCGGCGGAGCTCCCGGCCAACAGTGACCGGGCGTTGGGACAACAGGTGATGGAGGACATCCTGACCAGCAAGCCCGGGGTGAAAGGGGTGTTTGCAGCGAACGACCTGATGGCGCTAGGGGCTGCAGAGGCGGTGAAGGCTCGGGGAAAGACCGGGCAGATCCTGATCGTGGGGTTCGACGCGATTCCTGAGGCGGCACAGGCCATCCTGCGGGGAGAGCTGGCGGCCAGCGTCGCCCAGAACCCGTACAACATGGGCAAGTTCGGAGTGGAGAGTGCGGTGAAAGTGCTGCGGGGCCAGTCGGTCCCGAAGCGGATCGACACCGGGACGACCCTGGTGACCAAGCAGAACGCGGCTCAGTACGCGAAGTGAGGCAAAGGACGGAGGAGCTTCGGGTGGGCGTGGTGGGGGCCGGGGGCATGGGCTCCCGCCACGCCCGCAACCTCGTTTCCCGGGCGCCCGGGGCCCGGGTGGTGGCGGTGGCGGACGCGGACGTGGCCCGTGCCCGGGCGCTGGCGGCGGAGTGCGGTGCGGCCCGGGCGTACGAGGACGGCCGCGAGCTGGTCGCGGACCCCGAAGTGGACGCGGTGGTGGTGGCGAGCCCGGACCCCACCCACGCGGGCTACGTCCTGGCCTGCCTGGAGGCCGCCAAGCCTGTGTTCTGCGAAAAGCCCCTGGCCACACGGTCGGACCAGGCATGGGCCATCGTGCAGCGGGAGGTGGCGTTGGGCCGCCGGCTGGTCCAGGTGGGCTTCCAGCGGCGGTACGACCCCGAGCTCCGGGCCCTGCGCCGGGCCCTGTCCGACGGCGCGGTGGGCAGGCCGGTGCTGTACCGCGCGTGGCACCGGAACGTGCGCGCCGCGTTCGCCCCGGACAGCAGCGCGGCGGTGCTGGTGAATGCGGCCATCCACGACCTGGACGAGATCCGGTGGCTGTCGGGGCAGGAAGTGGACGTGGTGCACTCGGTGGTCGGTCACCGTGTGGACCCCTCCCTGCCAGAGGGCGTCTACGACCTGCAGCTGATCCAGCTGGCGCTGCGGGACGGCGCCCTGGTGCTGGTGGAGTTGAACCTGTCCGCGGCCTACGGGTACGAGGTGGGCATCGAGGTTTCCGGGGACAGAGGGACGGTGACCGCGGGGCTGCCTGGCGGTGTGGTCACCCGCGCGGAGGGCCGGTGCACGAGAGCGGTGCCGCCGGACTGGCTGGAGCGGTTCGACGCGGCCTACGCGGCGGAGGTGGTGGCCTGGGTGGATCACGTGCGACGGGGTGAGCCGTGGCCGAACGCGTGGGACGGGTACGCCTCCCTGGTGGTGGCGGAGGCCTGTGCGGAGGCCCTGGTCACGGGCCGCCAGGTGCGGGTCGCCCTCGGGGCCGCACCGCCCTTGTACGGGCAGGAAGACGGGTGAAGGGCAAGATGTGGGTCGGGTTGATGACGGACAGCCTCCGGCACGAGCCTCGCGCGCGGGTGTTCGAGCGGTGCGCGCGCTGGGGGATCCGGTCGGTGGAACTGGGGACCGGCAACTTCTCCCCGGCCCCCCACCTGCAACTGGGGGAGCTCCTTAAGAGCGAGGAGGAGCGCCGACGACTGCTGCGGGAGCTGCGCGAGCACGGGCTGGTGATCAGCGCCCTCAACTGCAGCGGCAACCCCCTTCACCCGCGGCCGGAGGAAGGCGCCCGGCAGGCGCAGGTGGTGCGGGACACCGTCGCGCTGGCGGGCCTGCTGGAGGTGGATACGGTGGTGACCATGTCGGGCTGCCCCTCAGGCCCGGGCGGCGGGGATCCCAACTGGGTGCTGTCGGGCTGGCCGCCGGAGTTCCTGGAGATCGTGGAGTGGCAGTGGCGGGAGCGGGTGGTCCCCTTCTGGCAGGAGATGGCGGAGTGGGCGGGACGGTGTGGGGTGCGGCGCATCGCGGTGGAGATGCACCCGGGCCAGTGCGTGTACAACCCCGCCACCCTGCTCCGTCTCCGGGAGGCTGTGGGCCCCACGGTGGGCGCCAACCTGGATCCCAGCCACCTGTTCTGGCAAGGCATCGACGTACTGGGGGCCGTCCGGAGGCTGGGGGAGGCCATCTTCCACGTGCACGCCAAGGATACATGGGTGGACGAAGCCCGCGTGCGGCAGGACGGTGTCCTTTACCTGTCCAGGGGCTGGCCGCCCGCGGACGGGCCGTGGACCTTCCGGACCCTGGGGCTGGGCCACGACGCCTTCTTCTGGGCACAGTTCGTGGACGCCCTGCGTCAGGTAGGGTACCGGGGCGCCCTCAGCGTGGAGCACGAAGACCCTTTCCTGGACCCCTTAGACGGGGTGGCGCGGTCCGTGGAACTGCTTCGGGCCTGTCTGCCCAGGGAGCAGCCCGGCACGGAGATCACACGTCCTTAACGGTTGCCGGATACTGGGGTGTGGGTGCGGTACCGACTGTTGGTCACCGACGTGGACGGCACCCTGCTGCCGGCGGACCGCAAGCTGCCGGCAGCGGTGCGACAGGCGGTTCGCGCGGCGCAGGCGCGCGGGGTCCGCGTGTGCCTGGCGACCGGGCGCATGTGGCGGTCGGTCCGCCCGTACCTGGAGGCCGTGGGCGCGGACAGCCCCGTGATCCTGTACAACGGAGCGGTGGTCTACGACTTCGAGGCCGACCGGGTGGTGGAGCGGCACACCCTGGACCCCGACGGCGTGCGGGCCGCTCTGGAGGTCCTCCGGGAGTTCCCTGACGTGCGGCCCCACCTGTTCGCGGACGACCGGGTGTACGTGGACCGTCAGGACGCCCAAAGCCGCGCCTACCTGGAGCGGGACGGGATCACCGCGGAGGAGGTAGGCGACCTTCTGGAGTGCCTTCCTCCAGACCCGATCAAGGTCCTCGTGGTGGGAGATCCCGACCGCCTGGAGGCGCTGGACAACGAACTCGCTCGGCGCGCCCCACAGGTGCGGCGTGTGTTCTCAGAGCGGAACTTCCTCGAGGTGCTGCCCGCCGGCGTCTCGAAGGGGAGCGCTTTGCAGCGGGTGTGCGCGCTCCTCGGGATTCCGCTGGAGCTGGTGGTCGCGGTGGGCGACAACCCCAACGACCTGGAGATGCTCCAGGCGGCAGGGCTCGGGGTGGCGGTGTCCAACGCCCACCCGACGTTGCGGGCGGCGGCGGCGTACGTCACACGGGCCGGACCGGGAGAGGCCATCGTGGAGGTGGTACAGCGTTTCCTTCGGGACGGCCAGACCGAAGAATCCGAGGGGAGGTGAGACTCCGCTCCATCACCTTCCTCGGCCCGGTGCGCCGGTGTACCGTAGAGACGGACGGGCTGCAGTGGGTGGTGGACGTCCAGCCGGACGTGCGCCTGGAGACGGCGCAGGAAGTATACCTGGAGGTCCCCGCGGACCGGCTGCGGGTCGTGGAGGAGGGATGAGGGAGCTAGGCGCGATGTTTCCGAAGCCGGAAACCGTACGACCGACGATCGGGAGGAGGGGATGACGGTGCGGAGAGCGTGGTTGCTGCTAGCCGGTCTGCTGTTGGTCCTGCCCGCCTCTTCCGGGGCGGGACCCGCCCAGCGGGTGGTGGTGCTGTGCAGCCCGAACCCCGCGTGGTGCGACGCCATCAAGGAGGAGTTCCCGAAGGCCACGGGGATCGCCCTGGACTACGTGCGGCTGAGTTCCGGCGAGGGGCTGGCACGGCTGCGGGCGGAGCGGCGCAACCCGAGCTTCGACGTGTGGTTCGGGGGTACCGGGGATCCGCACATGGTGGCCTTCGAGGAGGGCCTCACGGAGGCGTACCGGCCGAGGAGCTGGAACGACCTGCGGCCGGAGCTGCGGGAGGCGGTGGCGGGGAAGTACATCCCCCTCTACGCAGGGATCCTGGGGTGGGCGCTGAACGAGCGGGTGCTCCGGGAGCGCAACGCACCCGTCCCCCGGACGTGGAAGGACCTGGCAGACCCGCGCTACCGGGGGCTGGTGGCGTACCCGAACCCCAACACGTCGGGCACGGGCTACACCATGCTGGCGACGCTGGTCCAGCTGTACGGGGAGCGGGAGGCCTTTGACCTCCTCAAGCAGGTCCACCGGAACGTGGCGGAGTACACCCGCAGCGGCGCCGCCCCCGGCCAGCTCACCGGGCGGGGGGAGGTGGCGGTGGGCATCACCTTCATCCACGACGCGGTGGACCAGGTCCTGAAGGGGTTCCCCATCAGCTACGGCGCGCCCCGGGACGGCACCGGGTACGAGATCGGGGGACTCAGCCTGGTAAAGGGAGGTCCCAACCGGGCCGCCGCCATCACGTTCATCGAGTGGGCGCTGACTCCGGAGGCGCAGCGGCTGGGGCCGGAGAGGGGCCAGGCGTACCAGATCCCGTCCAACAGCAAGACCCCCATCCCGCCTGTGGCGCCGCGCTTTGAGGCCTTCCGGGTCATCAAGTACGACTTCGTGAAGTACGGGAGCGCCGCGGTCCGCGACCGTCTGGTGAAGCGCTGGACGGACGAAGTGTTCCCGCTTCCCAAGTAGGGGAGTTGGCGCGGGCGGTCGCGGTTCCCCAGCTCAGGTGGGCCGCCCCACCGGGCACGGCCGGCGGGGGGGCGCGCAACGTGCAGGCGGCCACCGCGATTACGTGGGTCCGGGGGGGGCGGGGCCACGGCTCGTGGGTGGCAGACTCCACCGGGCTCGCTTTAGCGTCGGGCTCCTCCCTGGCGGCGGCAGTGCTGGTGGTCGCCGCCGCCACCCTGCTGGTAGCGGTGTGGCCCGGGCCCGAGCGAACCCGGGGCGCCGCCCTGGCGGGCCTGGCGCTGGCGGGCGTGGGGCTGTCCGGCCTGCTCGTGGCGCTGCGGGGAACTCCCCTCGGCCCGGGTGCAGTGGTGGCCGTCCTGGGGTTCCTCACCCTCGCGGGGTTCGGCCTGTCCGCCTCCGGTTGGTGGTTCGTGGACCCGTTCCTGTCCGCGGCAGTGCTTTGGGCCGCCGCGTTCGTGCTGCTCTTCATCCTGTTGCCCCTGGCTTCCGTGGTGGTGGCCAGCGTGTGGGTGGACGGCCGCCTGACCACAGAGGTCGTGCAGCGAACCCTCAGCTCCCCGGCTTTCTTCGCCCTGGACCACCCGGGGACGGCCCGAAACGAGCTGTTGCTGGCAGCCCAGGTCGGCGCTGTGGTGGCGATCCTCGCCGGCGTGGTCCTGTGGCGGCTGGGTTGGGGTCCCCGGGCCTTCCGGGGCGCCGCGCTCGGCGGGCTGGCGGCAGCGGCGCTGGCGGCCCTGTACCTGGGCTTCGGGGCTTTGCGAAACAGCCTCCTGCTGGCGGTGGTGGTGGGCGCGGTGTCCACGGGGTTGGGCTTTGCGTTCGCGCTGCTGTCGGAGCGGTCCCAGCTGCCTACCCGCCGGCTCATGGGGCCGCTGTCGGTGCTCCCCCTCATCACGCCTCCCTTCGTGCTGGGCATCGCGATGCTGTACCTGTTCGGCCGACGGGGCTTCGTGACGTACCGGCTCCTGGGACTTTCTACCGACGCTTTCTTCGGACCCCTGGGCGTCGCGGTGGCACAGGTCCTGGCTTACACCCCCATCGCGTACCTGGTCCTGGTGGGTGTGGTCCGCGCCCTGGACGCGAGCCTGGAGGAGGCGGCCCAGACTTTAGGAGCCTCGCCCGGCTACCTGTTGCGGACCGTCATCTGGCCCCTGGCCCGTCCGGGGCTCGCCAACGCGTTCCTCCTGGTGGCCATCGAGAGCCTGGCGGACTTCGCGAACCCCATCGTGGTGGGGGGCGGAAAGCCGTTTTTGGCCACGGAGGTGTTCTTCGCCATCGTGGGCCGGTACAACCCCCACGAGGCCGCGACCTACGGAGCCGTGCTGCTGGGGTTGACCCTGACGGTGTTCGTCCTGCAGCAGCGGTGGGTGGGTGGGGCCTTCTACGTCACCGTCACGGGCCGCCCCACGGGCGCCCGCCCCCAACCGCTGCCAGGGTGGCTGGATTGGGCCGCCTCCGCGGTGTTCGCGCTGTGGATGCTGCTGGTGGTCCTCCTGTACGGCTCGGTGTTCGTGGGGGCGGTGACGCGCCTGTGGGGGTTCGACTACACGTTCACCCTACGCCACCTGCAGGACCTGCACCCGCAGGGCTGGCACGTGTTGCGGACCACGGTCCGGCTATCCGCCTACGCGGCGGTCCCCTCGGTGGTGGTGGGGTTTTTGATCGGTTACCTGGTGAACCGGGTGAACTTCCCAGGCCGGCGCGCCCTGGAGTTCAGCTCCATGCTGTCCTTCGCCACTCCCGGTACCGTGATGGGGATCGGCTACGTCCTGGCCTTCAACCAGGGTCCCCTGCTGCTCACGGGGACGGAGCTGGTGATCGTGCTGGCCTTCGTGTTCCGGAACATGCCGGTGGCCATCCGGGCCGCGGTGGCGGCCCTGGAGCAGATCGACCGGTCGCTGGAGGAGGCCAGCACCGTGCTGCGGGCCGGCGCGGGACTGACCCTGCGCAGGGTGGTGGCTCCCCTGGCGCGCTCGGCCCTGCTGTCCGGGTTGGTGTTCGCCTTCGTGCGGGCCATGACCGCCGTGAGCCAGGTCATCTTCCTCATCACGCCGCAGCACAACCTGGCCACCACGCAGATCCTCTCGTACCTGGAGTACGGCAGCCAGGGGCGGGGCGCCGCCCTGGCGTCGGTGCTGACCCTGCTGCTGGTGGCGGTGGTGTTGACCCTCCAGCTGTTCAGCCGCCGCCTGGATCCCAGGACCGCCCAGCTGGGAGCGGGGTGAGGGCTGTGGCCGAGAGCGTGCCCGTACGTCTGCGCGGCGTCACCAAGCGGTTTGGCTCGGTGGTGGCGGTGGACTCGGTGGACCTGGACGTCCCGCCCGGCAAGCTGGTCACCCTCCTGGGGCCTTCCGGGTGCGGGAAGACCACCACCCTGCGCATCGTGGCCGGGCTGGAGCGGCCCACCGCGGGGCGGGTGTGGATCGGGGAGGAGGACGTCACGGACCTGCCCGCCGCGCGGCGCGGCGTGACCATGGTGTTCCAGTCGTACGCCCTCTTCCCGCACCTCACGGTGTTCGAGAACGTGGCCTACGGGCTGCGGGTGCAGCGGCTGCCCGCGGCGGAGGTGCGCCGTCGGACGCTGGAAGCGCTGGAGCTGGTGGGACTTCCGGAGACGGCACAGCGCTACCCCGCCCAGCTCAGCGGCGGCCAGCAGCAGCGGGTGGCCCTGGCCCGGGCGCTGGTCATGCAGCCCCGGGTGCTGCTGTTCGACGAACCCCTGAGCAACCTGGACGCCAAGCTGCGGCGGAGGGTGCGGGCCGAGATCCGGATGCTGCAGCAGCGGCTCGGGATCACGAGCGTGTACGTGACCCACGACCAGGCGGAGGCGCTGGCGCTGTCGGACGTGGTGGTGGTGATGAACGAGGGGCGGGTGGAGCAGGTGGGCAGCCCGGAAGAAGTGTACCGGCGGCCACAGACCCGGTTCGTGGCGGACTTCATCGGTGAGGCCAACCTCCTCCCGGCCACCTACCGGGACGGGGCGGTGGAGGTGGCGGGCTACCGTTTCCCCCTGGAGCAGGAGCAGGTGCGCGAGGGGCCGGTGACGTTGATGGTACGGCCGGAGGCGGTGGTCGTCGTCCAGGATGGTGCAGGGCTGCCGGGCCTGGTGCGGACCGTGTTCTTCATGGGCATGACCACGGAGGTCCTCGTGGACACGCCGGCGGGGGAGGTCCTGGCCACGCAGCCGTACCGCGCGGACCGGAAGCTGGCGCCAGGGCAGGAAGTCCGGCTCCGCTTCGAGGAAGCGGGCGTGTACCTCCTGCCAGCGCAGGACGGAAGGGGGTAAAGGGTGCAGGCGGACGTGGTGATAGTGGGCGGTGGCTGTGTGGGCGCTAGCGCCGCCTTCCACCTGGCGCGGCTGCGGGCGGGCCGGGTGGTCCTGGTCGAGCGCGGACAGGTGGGCAGCGGGCCCACCGGCAGGACCGTGGGGATCGTCCGGCTCCACTACTCCCACGAGCCGCTGGTGGAGCTGGCGAGGCGGAGCCTCGAACACTTCGTACGATTCCAAGAGCTTACGGGGCGGAGCGCGGACTTCACCCGCACAGGCTTCCTGCTGCTGGCCCCGGCCGCGGAGCTGGAGGGGCTCGCGGCGAACGTGGCGCTGCAGCGTCGGCTAGGGGTACGGGCGGAGGTCCTGACCCCGGAGGAAGTGGTCCGGCTGGACCCACGGCTGGACCTGGAGGGCGTGGCAGGCGCGGCCTACGAGCCGGACGCAGGCTACGCGGACGGTTACGCCACCGCGGCAGGCTTCGCCGCGGCGGCGCGGGAGCTGGGCGTGGAGGTGTGGGAAGGCGTGGTGGCAGAGGAGGTGCACGCGGCCGGCGGGCGGGTGACGGGGGTCCGGACCTCCCGGGGCCCGGTGAGCTGCTCCCGGGTCCTGGTGGCGGCGGGCGTGTGGACGGTGGGCCTGCTCCGGCCCCTGGGGGTGGACCTCCCCCTGGTGGCCTCCCGCGAGCAGGTGGTCCAGCTGGCACCGCCTCCCGCGTTCGGCCGACTGGGAATCATCATCGAGGACCTGAGCTTGGGCTTTTACGCCCGCCCGGAGACCGGAGACACCGTGCTGGCCGGCGTGCTGGAGGAGGAGCCGGAAGAAGTGGTGGACCCGGACCGGTACAACACGGGGGTGGACTGGGCGTTCGTGGAGCGGGTGGGGAGTTTGTGGTCGAAGCGCTACCCAAGCGCCGCGCAGGCAGAGTTCCGAGGAGGGTACGCCAGCATCTACGACGTCACGCCCGACTGGCAGCCGGTCCTGGGGCCGGTGGACGGGACCGACGGTCTGTTCGTGGCCGCCGGCTTCAGCGGGCACGGCTTCAAGCTCAGCCCGGCTCTGGGGGAGGAACTGGCCCGCTGGGTGTGCGGCCAGCCGCTCACCGTGGACCTAGGGAGGTTCTCCCTGCGCAGGTTCTCC
>JBKBVM010000048.1:0-10944 GCA_046289555.1 bacterium | reverse complement strand
CCACGTGGCTCCGGCCCGCAACCACCCCTGGGCTACCTCCACCGGGTCCACCGAATAGTCGGTGACCCGGCGGAAATCCCCCTGGGCCAGCCGGACCACGCGGCCGTCCAGCAGGTCCAGAGCCGGAAACACCGTCACGGCCGGGCCTCCGCCCCGACCCGCTCCCGGACACCCAGGAGCAGCCGGAGACCCACGTCCCCGCTCTTCTCGGGGTGGAACTGGAAACCCACCACTGAGCCCACCTCCACTACCGCGGGGATGTGAACCCTGTACCACGTCTGCGCCACCACGCAGTCCGAAGCGGGGACCGCGTAGTACGAGTGGACAAAGTACACGTACTCCCCGGACCGCACGTGTGCGGTGACCACCGACGGCCTCACCAGCTCCAGCCGGTTCCACCCCATGTGGGGCACCTTGACGCCGTGGGGGAGCCGCACCACCCGACCCCCAACCAGCCCCAGACCGGGATGGACGCCGTCCTCCTCGCTCCACTCAAACAGCAGCTGCATCCCCAGGCACAGGCCGAGCAGGGGCCTGCCTTCCCCGGCCCACGCACGGAGGGCGTCCACGAACCCCGCCTCGCACAGCCGGCCCATCGCCGGGCCGAAGGCGCCCACACCCGGGAGGACGACCAACCTCGCACCGTCTAGGTCAGAGGGCCGCTCCGCCCGCACGACCGCGAACCCCGCGCGCGCCAGGGCCCGCTCCACGCTCCGCAGGTTGCCGGCACCGTAATCCACCAGGGCCGCCCGCACGGCGCTTCCCCTACAGTACGCCCTTGGTGGATGGGTGGCCGGCCCGCTCCACGCGCACCGCGCGGCCCAGGACGACCCCGAAGCCCTTGAAGGCCGCCTCCGCTAGGTGGTGGCTGTTGCGTCCGTGAACCGCCACCACGTGCACGCTCACCCGGGCGCGGACCACGAAGGCCCGGAAGAACTCCTCCACCAGCTCGGTGGCGAAGGACCCGATGACGGGCACGGGCCAGCGGACGTCCCAGTGCAGGTACGGGCGCCCGCTCACGTCCACCGCACACAACACCAGCGCGTCGTCCATGACCGCGTGCAGGCTGCTGAACCTCGCGATCCCCTGGCCGTCGCCCAAAGCCTGGCTGAAGGCGTCGC
The DNA here is from genome assembly GCA_046289555.1 of bacterium. Lineage (GTDB taxonomy): Bacteria > Sysuimicrobiota > Sysuimicrobiia > Sysuimicrobiales > Sysuimicrobiaceae > Tepidifontimicrobium. Next base: position 9,823 of record JBKBVM010000048.1, on the reverse strand, counting down.
CCAACACCATCCCCACGTCCTCCACGGTGTGGTGCGGGTCCACCGCCACGTCCCCCGACGCGTCCGCTTCTAGGTCGAACCCGCCGTGGTAAGCCCACTGGGCCAGCATGTGGTCCAAAAACGGAACCTGGGTGCGGACGTGGTGGCGACCCTCACCATCCAGCCGGAGCAGGACCCGCACCCGGGTCTCGGCAGTGGCGCGCTCCACCTGGGCCTGCCTCACACCGCCACCTCTCGAGCGGCCCGCAACGCCGACAGGAACGCGTCGTTGTCCTCTCGGGACCCCACCGTCACCCTCAGACATCCCTCCAGCATGGGGTAGCGGGATACGTCCCGCACCAGGACCCCGCGCTCCAGCAGGCGCAGGAAAGTGTCGTGGGCATCCGGCACCCGGAAGAGGAGGAAGTTGGCGTCGCTGGGGTAGACCTGCACGCCCATGGCCTCCAGGGCATCCCGGATGCGCTCCCGCTCCTGCACCACCTCCTGTACCCGACGGGCCACCAGCTCCCCGCGACGAGCGATCACCTCCACCGCCACCTGCCCGAACAGGTTCACGTTGTACGGCGGCACCACCTTGGACACCTCGGCCACCACCTCGGGGTGCGCCACCAGCCAGCCCACTCGCGCTCCCGCGAGCCCGAAGGCCTTGGAGGCCGTGCGCAGCACCACCAGGTGGGGGTACCGGTCCTGCAACGGCAGGACCGACCACGGACAGAACCCCCAGTAAGCCTCGTCCACCACCACGGGCCCGTGGAAGGCCCGCAGCAGCGCTTCTACCTCCTCCGGCGTCACCGCGCGTCCGGTGGGGTTGTTGGGCGACGCCAGGAAAACCAGCGCGGCCTCCGCTTCCCGCGCCGAGCGGGCCAGCAGGTCCACGTCCACGGTCAGATCCTGCCGCAGGCGCACCGGCCGGACCCGGGCCCCCGCCACCACCGCGAGGGGGGTCGCCATGGAGTACCCGGGCTCCGGCAGCACCACGGTCCGTCCTGCGGCGAAGGTCTGCACCAGGGCCAGGATGGCCTCGTTGGACCCGTTGGTGAGCAGCACCCGTTCCGGACAAACCCCGCAGGCCTCCGCCACCGCCTCCCGGGCACGGTCTGCCCGCATGGGCGGGTAGCGGTTCCAGGCGAGTCCCCTCAGCCGGGACAGGATCTCCTCCTTGAGCTCGGCGGGCACGTCCCGGGGGCACTCGTTCTGGTTGAGCTTGACCGGTACTTCTGCCCCCGCGAGGCGGTAGCCTGCCAGCGCGGCCACCTCCGGTCTCGGCTGGGGCGTCACCGCGCACCTCCTGCCGGACGGTCCCGCACCGCCATCACATGGGCCGGGAAGCCCTCGTAGGTCCCCAGGTGCTCCACCACCGGCCGGAGCTTCTCCAGCCCGTGAGGGTCGAGCTCCGCCACGGACGTGACCTTCAGGTAGCTGAGCACCGTCACGCCCGACTCCCGACGAGCTGCGCCACCCGTGGGCAGCGCGGCCGGGACGCCGATGGCGTAGTTGGCCGCAGAGAAGGGCGTGTGGGGGCCCAGCAGGATCTCGCCAGCGTTCCGGATCCGGTGCGCCGCCCACCAGGGGTCCCTGGCGTGCACCATGACGTGCTCCGGCGCGTAGAGGTTCACGAAGGCCACCGCCTCCTCCCAGTCTTCCACCAACAGGATTCCGCCCAGGTCACTGAGCGCGTCCAGAGCGTACCCGCGCCGCGGCTCCGGCAGGCGATCCAGCAGGGACCGCACCCGTCCCCGCACCGCGTGCGCCAGCTCTTCCGAGGGGGTTACAAGCCATGCCGCGGAGTCGCTGCCGTGCTCCGCCTCGTTCAGCAGGTCCAGCGCCACGCGGTCCGGGTCTGCGTCCGCGTCCGCCAGGACGACCGACTCCGTGGGCCCGAAGGTGCCCAGCACCCGCACGCCGCGGGTCTGCGCCAGCAGCTGCATGGCCACCACGTAGGGGTTGCCGGGGCCCACCAGCGCCTCCACCCGGGGGAACGACTCCGTCCCCACCGCCAGGGCCGCGATCCCGGCGGGTCCGTTACACCGGTACACACGGTCCACCCCCAGCAGTTCCGCGGCCACCAGCACCGCGGGGTCCGCGCTGCCGTCGGGCTGAGGGGGCACCACCACCGCGATCTCCGGCACTCCCGCCACGACGGCCGGCGTGAGGAGGGTGACCACCGTCGACGGGAACTTCCCTTTCCCGGAAGGGACGTACGCGCCCACGGAGTTCAGGGGGGTGAACTGCACTCCCACGGTGACTCCAGGTTCCAGTTCCTCCACCATCCGGGCGGCAGGCCGCAGCCACTCCGAGAAGCGGCGGGCGCGATCCACCGCGGCCGCCAGCGCAGCCCCCACACCCTCGCCGACCTTTTCCCGGGCCGCGGCGAACTCTTCGGGTGCCACCCGTAACCGGTCCGGCTCCAGGCGGACGCCGTCGAACCGCGCGGTGGCGTCCACCACCGCGGCATCCCCGCGGCGCTCCACGTCCTCCAGCAGCGTCCGGACGGCTTCCTGCGTGCTGGCCTCCAGGGCCTGCGCCTGCGATCGAGCGAGGATGCGCCGCAGCTCTGCTGCAGGCGTCTCCCGCAACCTCAGAAGCCGCACCTCCGCGCTCACGGCACTCCCTCCACCACGCGGGTCAGCCGACCTACCAGCTCCCGAACCGCCTCGCTGCGGGCCCGCAGGCTCACAGGGTTCACCACCAAGCGCGCGGTGGACTGGAACACCTCCGCCACCTCCACCAGCCCGTTGGCCCGCAGGGTGTTGCCCGTCATGACCAGGTCCAGGATCCCGTCGCTGAGCCCGACCCGGGGAGCCAGCTCCACCGACCCGTACAGTTCCACGATCTCCACGGGGCGTCCCCGCTCCCAGAAGAACCGCTCCGCGACCCGCGGGTACTTGGTGGCCACCCGCAGGTGCCGGCGCGGGTCTTCCCACAGGTGCCGACGGTCCGCGGGCAGCGCCACCACGCCCCGGCACCGTCCGAAACCCAGGTCCACCAGCTCGTACACGTCGTGGGCCTGCTCGAGCAGGATGTCCTTGCCTACGACCCCGCAGTCCGCAGCGCCCCGCTCCACGTAGGTCAGCAGGTCCACCGGCTTCGCCACGATCACCGTCAGCTCGCCCCACTGCCAGACTAGGCTCCGGTCCTGTGCATCCGGACCCCGGTAACCCGCAGCCTGGAGGAGCCGCACCGCGTCCCCCAGGAGCCGTCCGGACGGGAGGGCCACCGTCAGCGACCTCACGGCGTACGGCCCTCCAACAGGGCGTCCAGGCCTTCCGGAGTCAGCGGCCTGCGCGAGCCGTCCCGCTCCACCCACCAGACGCCGTCGGCCCGGAAGCTCAACCCGGGCTGCAGGCGTCCCTCCTCGACAGGCGTTGCGGCCACCCGCAGCCCGGCGGCCCGCGCCCGCAGGACCCACGCCAGAGCCTCCTCCCGCGCCGACCGCTCGTACCCCACCTCCAGCACCGGGGCCAAGACCCCGGCCCGCTGGGAGTTGGCCAGGACCCGCTCCAGATTTACCGCGAACCCCACCGCGGGCCTCGACGCGCCGAACCGCTCGAGGAGCTGGTCGTACCGCCCGCCGCCCAGCAGGGGAGCCCCGCTGCCGGGCGCGTACGCCTCCAGCACCATGCCGGTGTAGTAGTCGAAGTCGCGGATGATCCCCAGGTCGACTTCCACAGCATCGCCCACCGCGTACCCCTGCACGGCCTCCAGCACTGCCTCCAGCTCGTCCAGCGCCTCCTGCCCCACCCTGAGGCTGCGGGCCCGCGGCAGCGCACCGGATCCCCGTAGGGACGGCAGGTCCAGCAGCGCCCTCCGCACGGGCGCGGGGGCACCGTCCAGCAGGGAGGACAGCGTCACGAAGTCCCTCCGGTACAGAGCTTCCTGTGCCACCTGCCGATCCTCTTCCAACCCGGAAGCGTCCAGCAAGGCCCGCAAAAAGCCCGCGTGACCCAGGCCCACCCGCACACCCGGAACCGCAGCCTGCCGCAGCGCGTCCACGGCCAGGGCCACCACCTCCGCGTCCGCGTCCGCCCCGCCGTCCCCCACCCGTTCCACACCGGCCTGCGGAAACTCCCGGCTGTTGCCCCTGCCCAACTCCCCGCGGAACACCGAGCCCACGTAGTACAGCCGCGCGACCGTGTCGGGCCAGCGGGTGGCCACGAATCGCGCCACCGGGACCGTCATCTCCGGCCGCAGGGCCAGCAGCTCGCCGGTCCGGTCCACCACCACGAACAACGTCGCCGCAGGGCGGCTGCCCATCCCCCGCGTCCACGTGTCCAGGTACTCCAACGCAGGGGTGGCCACCTCCCGGTAGCCCCACGCCTCGAAGGTCCGCCGCAGGCAGCCCTCCACGGCCCGCAACGCCGCCAGTTCCTCCGGCGTCCAGTCTCGCAGCCCGGCCGGCAGACGCTGCCAGGGAGGTGCGGTCCGAGACTTTATCTCTTTACCTCGATAAAGAAGTGAACGGCGCACGGGCCCACGTTACCACGACTCCAGCCCCGGGGTCAACTCCGGCCCCGGGCACCGCGGGTGCGCGCCAAGCGCCGCAGCACCAGCCGGTACCCGTCCGCCCCGTACTCCAGGAAACGCTTGACCCGGCTCACGGTGGCGGAGCTGGCCCCCGTGCGGCGGACCACCTCCTCGTAGGTAGCCCCCTCGTGAAGCAGGCGGGCTACGTGGAACCGCTGCGCCAGCGCCCGCAGCTCGTGGACCGTACACAGGTCCTCGAAGAACCGGTAGCACTCCTCTACGGACCGCAGCTGCAGGATGGCCTCGAACAGCCGATCCACGTGGGGGTCCCGCAGTTTGGGGTTCACCGGCATCTTCCTTCCTCCGCCCTCCGCCCCGGCGCCCAAAGGGCAACGAACAGCCCCACGCCCACCAACGCCGTCAGGACCACCGTCCAGCGCGGGGACGGCGCCACGACCCGCACCCCGGGATCCAGCACCAGCTGGGCCGCCGCCGCCAACCCCAGCCCTGCCAGCGTCCGCCCCGAGGTGGCCAGTCGGGCCCCAAGGCCGGTGCTGCCCGCCGCCCCCAGCAGCCGAGCCACGGAGGCGGCCAGAACGGCCCCCACAGACACGCCGCCCGGCAGCCCCAGCTGCGCCATCTGGAACGCTGACCGCAGGATCACCGCCTCCGACCACGCTCCGAAGCCGGCACCTACCGCCGCCCCCACTTCCCCACCCTCCGGCCGCGGCCCCCGGTACAGATGGTGCAGCGCCACCGCCGCGGTGAGCTTGAATGCCTCGGCGAACACCACCACCACCGCCACCACGAGCCAAGAGGGCAGGCCTTCTCCACCCGCCAGATAGCCGAGCAGGACACCCAGCGGCCGAGCCACGAACTGCACTGCGAAGAACACCCCGCCTCCTACTGCGAACGCGCACCACACCCGGAAGTCCTGCCAGTTGGCCCGGTTCACCGCTGCGGTAGCGAGGAGCCCTAGGGCGAAGGAGGTTCCCAAAGCCGTCCACACGCCGTTGCCCTCCGTACACCGCCCTACGGAGCCTGCGTGGCTTGCGCGTCCTCCACCTCCGCCCCCACCTCCCCCGCCGGCTCCTCGCTCGGGGAGAGCGGGACGGGTTCCGGAACCGGCGGCGCCCCCAGCGCCGTGAACAGTGCCTCCCGCGCGCGGTCGCCGTCCACGTCCCGCACCCAGCGCACGTTGGGCGGCCGGCGAGAGATCCCGAGCGGGTCCAGCACCAGCTGCCCCCGAGTTAACTCCCCGCGCGTCTCCACGTCTGCCCGCACCCGTGCCACGTCCCGGATCACCGCGGGGTCCAGGGCCGCGGCCGTGGCCAGCACCGCGCCCAGGTCGGAACCCCGCTGCCGCAGGATCCTGCGGGCGTAGTCGGCCAAGGTGCGGGTGCCCTCCAGGAAGAACCGGCACTCCCGGGTGCCCCCTTGGCGGATCCGGTGGATGTCCACGTCGCGCATCCACAGGTGCTGCCGGGCGAGATCCCACCCGAACAGCGTGATGGGCAGTCCGCTGTCCAGCACCAGAGCCGCCGCCTCCGGGTCCGCGTAGAAGTTGTACTCCGCACACGCGGTCACGTTGCCGCCCTGGCCCGACCCGCCGTACACGTACACCTGTGCGGGCATCTCTGCCAACCGCGGCGCCTGAATGAGGGCCGCAGCCAGGTTCGTGAGGGGGCCCAGGCACACCAGCTCGAGATCCTTCCGGTAATGCCGGCACAGGGACAGGATGACGTCCACCGCGTGGGCAGACTCCGCCCGGCCCTTCGGCTTGGCCGCGGCGTGGGTGCCAAGCCCGCTGCGGCCGAAGAAGGCGTCGAAAGGAGTATGGGGACGGACGAGGGGCCGCTCGCAGCCCGCGTACACCGGCACGCGGGTGAGGCCGGCCAGTTCCAGACCGTACAACATGTTCTCCGTGGCCTGTTGCACCCGCACGCAGCCGGCCACGGTGGTCACCCCCACCACCTCCACGTCTGGCCGCTTCGCGGCCATCCAGACCGCCACCACGTCCTCCGTGGTGCCGTCGCCGTCCACGAGGAACCTGCGCATGCGCACCTCCGCCGCTTCCCCGCTATTCTACGACGGCACCGCGGGGGCCGACCGACTTTGACAGAGCCCCCCGCGGGACTGTACATACTGAAGCCGTGCGCCCCCTCCCGGCGCTTCCCCCGCGAGCCCGGCACGCGTTCCTCCACGACCTGGCAGGCGCGGTGCTGTTTGGGGTGTTTTCGGGCACGGTGTTGCCCTTCGCGGGCGTGGTGGCGCGCCGGCTGGGGGCCCCACCCCTGTGGATCTCCCTGCTGGCCAGCGCCCCGGCCCTCGGCTTCTTCCTCACTGCGGGGTGGGCCCCCGCCCTGGTCCCGCGCAACCCCGTGGCCCTCGTGGTGTGGCCCGCGCTGGTGGCGAGGGGACTGTTCCTCCTCACGCCCTGGCTGGACGGCCCCGCGGGTCTCGTGGCCCTGGTGGTCGCCTATCATCTCCTGAACGGCCTGACGATCCCCGCCTACGCGGAGACGGTTGGAAGGGTGTTTCCGCCGGAGCTGCGGGGCAGGCTGGTAGGAATCGTGCGGGTAGGCTTCAGCGTCGCCGCCATGACCGCGTCCCTGTCCGCCGGGCCCGCCATCGAGCACTTCGGCCACGGCCGCGTCTTTGCCGCAGCGTCCGTGTTCGGAGTCGCCGGCGCCCTGGTGTTCCGTCGCATCCGCCTGCCGCGTGGGCCCGCCCACCCTCTAGCCGCCCCGCCCGCTTGGTGGACCTCCCTCCGGGATCCGGCCTTCCGTGCCCTCCTGGTGACCACCTTCGTCTTCGGGTTCGGAGGGTGGATGATGGCGCCCGCTATCCCCCTCCTACTAGTGGACGAGCTGCACGCCACCCCGGCCCAGGTGGGCGTGCTGTCGGCCACGTCCGCCGTTGCCTCGGTCGCGGGTTTCTTCGTGTGGGGCCGGTACGTGGACCGGCGCTCGGGGGTTGCGTCCATGCGGACCCTCTTGACGACCGCCCTGGCCACGCCCCTGTTGTTCCTCCTCAGCTTCCACCCGTGGTTCGCCCTGCTGCCGTTTGCCTCGGACGGCTTCTTCGTGGCCGGCCTGGACCTAGCCTGGATGGCCGCGTGCATGGAACTCGCCCCCCCAGGGAGGGTCGCGGCGTACGCCGCCGCGTACACCGTCCTGATGGGACTCCGCGGGGTCACCGCGCCCTTCGTGGCGGGCGCGGTGGCCAGCGCCGCAGGCCCGCGGCCCGTCTTCCTCCTGGCCGCCCTCCTGATCGCCGCCGCAGGTCTTCTAGCCCGCCGTCACCTGACCCCCCAGGGCGGGCAGCGGCAGACTCCCACCGAGCCCACGGCATAGACGGGGGATCGCAGACGCGGCGGTTCCGGACGTGCGGCCGTCGCGCCGTCTACACCCGCTCGACCCGCTGGAGCAGCCAGATGCAGTTGCCGTCGGGGTCCCGCAGGCAAGCGGCCCGCGCGCCCCAGGGGTAGTCCTGTGGCTCCCGTTCCACGGTTACGCCCAGCTCCACTAGCCGCCGGCACACAGCGTCCACGTCAGGGACCCGGAAGCTGAGATGGTCGTACCCGGGTGCGTTGCCTGTCAGATCGAACGAGCGCAAAGGCTGTGCCGCCCCATCTGTGCGGAACAGGTAGAGGGCGATCCCGCCAGCCCGCAGGAGGGCCGAGTCCTCGGTGGCGTACTCAGGCTGGAAACCGAGGATCCGGTAGAAAGCAACGGCGCGTTCCAGGTCCCGCACCGCCACCCCGACGTTGTCTAGTGCCTCGATCAACGGTGTTTCGCGGCTCCCCGAGCTGACCCTGGCGCGCCCGGCAGGATTCGAACCTGCGGCCTTTGGCTCCGGAGGCCAACGCTCTGTCCCCTGAGCTACGGGCGCGTTCCTCCCTTATCCTAATCGGCCCACCGGAAGCCGCGCAACCGACCTCTACCGTCCGCCCTTACCCCTCGAACCGGATCCGGTTGCGCACCACGCCGATCCGGGAGACCTCCGCCTCCACCACGTCCCCGTGCTCCAGGAACACCGGTGGGTCCTGCCCGAATCCCATCCCCGCCGGCGTGCCCGTGGCGATCACGTCCCCTGGCAGCAGCGTGATCCCGCGCGAGAGGTCCTCCACGGCCTCTGCCACGGAGAAGATCATGTCCCGGGTGAAGCCGTGCTGACGTACCCGGCCGTTCACCCGCACCCACAGCTCCAGGTCCTGTGGGTCGGGGATCTCGTCCGCGGTCACGAGCACGGGGCCCGCCGGACACAACCCGTCCAGGCTCTTGCCGTAGAACCACTGCCCGCCCCGGGCGAACTGCAGATCGCGTGCGGACAGGTCGTTGAGCACCGTATAGCCGAAGACGTACTCCAGCGCCCTGGAGGCCGGGATCCGGCGGCCGCCCCGACCCAGTACCACCGCCAGCTCCACTTCCCAGTCCAGCTGGGACGTCAGCTCCCGGTCCACCACCACGTCCTCGTCCGGCCCCACAAGGCTCGTAGTGGCCTTGGTGAACCAGACCGGGGCCTTGGGGACCTGCCGGGCGGGGGACTCCTCCACGTGGGCCAGGTAGTTGAGCCCCATGCAGAAGACGTTGCGGGGAGGATCCACAGGCGCACGCAGCCGGAGTGCCTCTAGGGGAATCCACCGCTCCTCCAGTTCCAGCGGGCCCTCGTACCGGAACGTCCTCACGGGGCGGACGGAGTCTCCCTCCAGCACGCCCCAGCGCACCGATCCGTCCTGTTCGAACCGCACCAGCCGCACGGAACCCCTCCTCAGCCAGGCAGGTTCAGCCGCAGCAAGCGTCGGGCGTTGCCCTCGAAGATGGCCCGCTTGGTCTCCGGGGAGAAGGACACGTTTTCCACCACCCGGATCGTCTCCCGCAGGAACAGGGCCCCGTCTTCGGGGTCGAAGGGGAAGTCCGTGGCGAACAGCACCCGCTCGGGCCCGAAGAACGCGATGCCGCACTCCGTGGCCGGCAAGGCCCCGAACAGGGCGGTGTCCGCGTAGAACATCCGGAAGTAGTCCACCGGCCTCCTCCGCAGGGCCTGCTTAGCCCGGACGTCCTCCTCGTCGTCGGTGCGCCGGCCCACCTGGTCCAGACCCCACCCCACCCGTCCCTCGAAGTACGGGACCATCCCGCCCATGTGGTGGGTGATGACTTTCAGGTTCGGGTAGCGGTCGAACAGACCCCAGAAGACCAAGCGCGCCATGAACACGCTGGTCTCGTAAGGCCAGCCGAACGCCCACCAGATGTCGTACTTGGACCGCCGCTCGGTGGGGTAGTCCGCGCGCTCCGGAGGCCGGGTCGGGTGCACCCAGATGGGGAGGTCCCACTGGCTCATCCGCGCGAACAGCGGC
>JBKBVM010000047.1:0-11159 GCA_046289555.1 bacterium | reverse complement strand
GCCTCGTACAGGATCCGGCTGTAGATCTCGTCGGACAGCACCCAGGCCCTGCTGCGCAGGCACACCTCCGCGATGGCCTCTACGTCCTCCCGCGAGAGCACCGACCCGCACGGGTTGTGGGGCGAGTTCAGGATCACGAGCTTGGTCCGGGGCCCTACCAGGGCTGCCAGCTCGTCCGGGTCCACGCGGAAGCCCCGCTCCTCCCGGAGTCGCAGCGGCCTGGGGAATGCACCCACCCACCGGACCAGAGACTCGTAGATGGGGAAGCCCGGGTCCGGGTACACTACCTCGTCGCCCGGATCCACCAGGGCGAGGACCGTAAAGGCCATGACGGGCTTGCCGCCGGGTGTCACCACCACCTCCCCAGGGTCCACGGGGATCCCACGGGTGCGGGACACGTACCGCGCCACCGCCTCCCGCAGCTCCGCGATGCCGCTAGACGGCGTGTAGTGCGTGTGACCCGCGCGGAGGGCCCCCACCGCCGCGTCCACCACGTGCGCGGGGGTGTCGAAATCGGGTTCCCCGATCTCCAGGTGCACCACGTGCCGGCCCTGCCGCTCCAGGGCTCTCGCCCGGCTCAGCACCTCGAACGCCGTCTCCGTCCCGAGACGGGACGCCACCGCGGACAGCACCACCTCCATGGCGACCTCCTCTGTGCGTGTTGCGTAGTCAGGGTACCACCTGCGTACCGGCCTCACCCCGGGCAGCGGCGCGGAGGAGGTGGGGTGCGGCGATGGCCGCCCGGCGGCCCCCCGCCCGGAGGTAGCGCAACACCGCCTCCACCTTCGGCCCCATGCTCCCCGGCGGGAAGTGTCCCTGCCGGAGGTATTCCTCCAGCTCGTGGGCGCGGACCCGGTCCAGCCAGCGCTGGTGGGGAGTCCCGAAGTTGAGGGCTACCCGCTCCACGCCGGTGGAGATCAGGAACAGGTCGGCGTCGAACGCCTCCGCCACGAGGGCGGAGGACAGGTCCTTGTCCACCACCGCCTCCACCCCGCGGTAGGTGCCGTCTGCCTCCGGCACCACGGGGATTCCTCCGCCGCCTGCGCACACCACGATGTAGCCCTCCTGCACCAGGGCCCGGATGGCGCCCAGCTCCAGGACCTCCAGAGGCTTCGGCGAAGGCACCACCCGGCGCCAGCCCTGCGGCTGGCGCACCATCCGCCAGCCCTCCGCCCGCTCGAGTCTGGGCGCCTCCTCGTCCGTGTAGTACGGCCCAACGGGCTTCGTGGGGTTGTCAAAGGCCGGGTCGCGGGGGTCCACCACCACCCGGGTCACCACCACCGCCACGGGCCGGCGCATCCCCGGCCGCAGGAACGCCCGCTCCAAGCTCTCCTGAATGAGGTAACCGATGCTGCCCTGGGTCTGCGCGCCCAGCACGTCCAGGGGCAGGCGGGGCAACAGGCCCGCCTTCGCCGCCAGCTCCGCTCGCAGGAGGTTGAATCCCACCTGGGGACCGTTGCCGTGGGTGAGGACCAGCCGCCACCCGTCCGCCACCAAGTCGGCCAGCTGGGCCGCCGTCTCCTTCAGGGTCTCGCGCTCCGCGGCCACGGATACGTCGCGGTCGTCCCGGAGCAGCGAGTTGCCGCCGATGGCCACCACCGCAAGTCCGCTCACGCGCTGTTGCTTCGTCGCCGCCTGCCGCCTTCCCTCGCAGCGCCTGACTCCTCCCTTGCCGGTATACTGGCCCAGAGGGCGTCGGAGGTCGACCTTGCGGACGATTCGGGTGGTCCAGTACGGATTGGGGCCCATCGGACTGGGAGTCGCCCGCATCCTCCTGGATCGGCCAGCATTCCGGCTGGTGGGCGCGGTGGACGTGGCGCCGGAAAAACAGGGCCGCGACCTCGGCGAGTTGTTGGGCACCGAGCCCCTGGGGGTCCTCGTGACCCCGGACCCGCAGGTAGCCCGGGAAGCGGACGTAGTGGTACACGCCACGCAGTCCCGCCTGGCCCAGGTAGAGCCCCAGCTCCTGGAGCTGGTGGCCTGCGGGGCGGACGTGGTGTCCACGTGCGAGGAGCTCAGCTACCCCTGGTTCCACCACGCCCGCAGGGCTCGGCGCATCCACGAGGCCGCCCAACAGGCAGGGGTCACGGTCACCGGTCTGGGGATCAACCCCGGGTTCGCCATGGACCTGCTCCCCCTGTTGCTCACCGCGCCATGCCGCCGCCTCCGCCGCCTGGTGGTGGAACGGCGGGTGGACGTGCGCACCCGTCGCCCGCCCCTGCAGCAGAAGGTCGGCGTGGGCCTCACCGAGGAGGAGTTCCACGCGGGCGTGGCCGCCGGGCTGGTGGGCCACGTGGGGCTCCCCGAGTCCGTGGCGATGATCGCCGCCGCGCTGGGCTGGACTGTGGACGCCATCACGGACGAGGTACGCCCGGTCCTGCGAGGGGGGCGGGTGGAGGGACTGCGGCAGGAGGCGCGGGGTGTGGTGGAGGGGGAAGAGCGGATCCGGCTGGACCTCACCATGGCCGTGGACCTGGAAGACCCCGTGGACCGGGTCCGGGTGGAGGGAGACCCGTCCTTCGTAGCGGAGATCCCCGGCGGGCTGCACGGGGACTTGGCCACTTGCGCCATCGTGGCCAACGCCCTGCCGCTGGTACGGGAAGCCCCGCCCGGCCTGCGCACGGTGCTGGACCTGCCGCCCCTGCGGTATACTAGCTAGCTTCCTCAGTCGTGCGGCAGGGCCATCGCCAGCGCCACCGCCAGCACCTCCGCGGCGCCCGCGGCCCGCAGCACGGCGGCGCACTCCGCCAGCGTGCTGCCAGTGGTCACCACGTCGTCCACCAGCACCAGCCGCAGCCCCCGTACGGACTCCCGCACGGCGAAGGCTCCGCGCACGTTCCTCCGGCGTTCGTCCTCGTCCAGCTCCGTCTGAGACGGCGTGTCCCGGACCCGCACCAGGACCCTCCGGGTCGGCTTCTGGAGGTACCGTCCCACCGCCCGGGCCAGCTCCTCCGCCTGGTTGAACCCTCGTTGGGCCTCACGACGCGGGTGGAGGGGTACCGGCACCACGGCGTCCGAGGCCGCCATCAGCGCCTCGCCGGCCAGCAGCTGAGCCAAGGCACGGCCCAGGGGATCCGCCAGCGCCAGCCTGCCGCGGTACTTCAATGCGTGTACCGCCTCGCGGAGCCGGCCCTCGTACCGCCCGAAAGCGCGCACCCGTAGGGGGTTCCGGCGATGCCGGCAGGGCACGCACACGAACACCAGATCCGGCGGCCCCCGCAAGGGCCGGCCGCACACCTGGCATACCGGCCGCTCGATACGCGGGAACTCCACCCAGCAACGCTCGCAGAGGGGAAAGGCTCCCGGTGTGCCGCACACCTGGCAGCGGGGCGGGAACAGCAGGTCCACTGCGGCCAGCCACCAGGGCCGCAGGATCCCGGCGAGGACTTCCCGCGCCGCGCCACCCATCCGTGGAGTGAACGCGGCGGACTGGGGTTTTGGAGCGCCTACGCCTACAGGAGATCCCGGACGGCTTCGCGGAAGGCGGCCACCGCGGCGATGGAGTGGTCAGGGGTCCTGCTTACGTCCCTTCCTCCCAGGACTCCAGGTACCGTCGCTGCTCGGGGGTGAGCTGGTCGATCCGTACCCCCATGGCCTCCAGCTTGAGCGCCGCCACCTGTCGGTCGATCTCTTCCGGGACCGGGTACACCTGGGGGGCCAGCTCGCCCGCAGACCGCGCCAGCCACTCCACGCACAGCGCCTGGTTCGCGAAGGACATGTCCATGACCGCCGCGGGGTGGCCTTCCGCCGCGGCGAGGTTTACCAGGCGCCCCTCTGCCAGCAGGTACAGCCGCCGCCCGTCCGGCAGGGTGAACTCCTCCACATGCTCCCGCACCCTCCGGCTGCCGGTGGCCAGCGCGCGCAACCCTGCCACGTCGATCTCCACGTCGAAGTGGCCCGCGTTGGCCAGCACCGCTCCATCTCGCATGACCTCGAAGTGCTCGCGCCGGATGACGTCTCGGTTCCCCGTGACGGTGACGAACACCTCGCCGCGCCGGGCCGCCTCCGCCATGGGGACCACGGGGAAGCCATCCATCACCGCCTCCAGGGCTGCCAGGGGATCCACCTCCGTGACCCACACGTGGGCACCCATGCCCCGTGCCCGGGCGGCGACCCCGCGGCCACAGCTCCCGTACCCGCAGACCACCACGGTGCGGCCCGCCAGCAGGAGGTTGGTCGCCCGCAAGATCCCGTCCACCGCGGACTGCCCGGTGCCGTACCGGTTGTCGAACCAGTGCTTGGTCTTCGCGTCGTTGACCGCCACGACGGGGTAGCGCAGGGCGCCCGAACGGGCCATGGCCCGCAACCGGAGGACTCCCGTGGTGGTCTCCTCCGTCCCGCCCCGCACGCCCCGGAGCACGTCGGTGCGCTCCCGGTGCAGCGTGGTCACCAGGTCCGCCCCGTCGTCCAGGGTGAGGTGGGGTCGGGTATCCAGCACCTGCTGGATGTGTCGGTAGTACGTGGCGCGGTCCTCGCCGCGCATCGCGAAGGTGGGGACCCCGTACTCCACCACCAGGGCGGCGGCTACGTCGTCCTGGGTCGAGAGGGGGTTGCTGGCGCACAACGCCACCTCCGCCCCGCCCGCCACCAGGGTCCGCACCAGGTTGGCGGTCTCCGTGGTCACGTGCAGGCAGGCGGCGACCCGTACCCCCTCCAGGGGCCGCTCCCGGGCGAACCGCTCCCGGATGCGGCGGAGGACGGGCATCTGCCCGTCAGCCCACTCCACCCGCAAGACGCCCGCGGGCGCCAGCGCGGCGTCCCGGATCTCTCCCGTCAAGGGATCCTCCTGACCACGAAGACGCGGTCCCGTTACTCGATGAAGTCCTTCAGCCGCTTGCTGCGCGAGGGGTGGCGGAGCTTGCGGAGCGCCTTGGCCTCGATCTGCCGGATGCGCTCGCGGGTCACGCCGAACTCCCGCCCCACCTCCTCCAGGGTCCGCGGCCGCCCGTCCTCCAGGCCGAACCGCAGCTTCAGGACGTTCCGCTCCCGGGCGGTGAGGGTCTCCAGCACCCCCTCCAGCTGCTCCTTCAGCATGGTGTAGCTGGCGGCCTCCGCGGGGGCGAGCGCGTCGGCGTCCTCGATGAAGTCCCCGAGGTGGCTGTCCTCCTCCTCCCCGATGGGCGTCTCCAGGGAGATGGGCTCCTGGGCGATCTTCATGATCTCCCGCACCCGCTCCACCGGCAGCTTCATCTCCTCCGCGATCTCCTCCGGGGTGGGCTCGCGGCCCTTCTGCTGCAGCAGCTGCCGGGAGACCCGCACCAGCTTGTTGATGGTCTCCACCATGTGCACCGGGATCCGGATGGTGCGCGCCTGGTCCGCCAGCGCCCGGGTGATGGCCTGCCGGATCCACCAGGTGGCGTAGGTGCTGAACTTGAAGCCCTTCCGCCAGTCGAACTTCTCCACCGCCCGGATCAGGCCCAGGTTCCCCTCCTGGATGAGGTCCAGGAACAACATCCCGCGGCCTACGTACTTCTTCGCGATGGCCACCACCAGCCGCAGGTTGGCCTCGATGAGCTTGCGCTTGGCCTCCTCGTCCCCGCGCTCCATGCGCTTGGCCAGCTCCACCTCTTCCTGCGCGGTCAGCAGGGGCACCCGGCCGATCTCCTTCAGGTACATCCGGACCGGGTCGTCGATGGAGATGCCCTCCAGGGGCTCCAGCTCCGCGGCCTTCTCCTGCTCCTCCTCTTCTTCCTCGCTGTCCTTGACCGCGATGTCCATCTCCTGGAGCAGGTTAAAGACCCGCTCGCTCTCCTCCGTGTTCTGCTCCACCGCGGGGATGGCCTTGACGATCTCCTCGTACAGCAAGAAGCCCTTCTTGCGGCCCAGCTCGATGAGCTCCCGCAGCTCCGGCGAGAGGTCCTCGCTGATGGGCCGCACGTCCACCACGGGCTTCTTCCGCGGGGGGACCGCGCGCTGTGCCTTTTCCCGAGCCATGAAACCGACGCTCCTTGCTGGGGGCTCCTGGGCGCCCACCTCTAGCTACAACGACGGACGGATCTGACTTCCTCCCGCTACTCCACCAGGGCCTTTAACTCCTCCTGGATGGCCCGGACCCGGTCCAGCTCTCCCGCCCGCTCGGCCCGGGCGATCTCCGCCACCAGCTCCGCCCGACGGCGCCGCCGCTGCTCCGCCCGGATGCGGGCCACCCAGCCGTCCTCGTCCGGCCGGGCGGGCCGGGGCCCGAACCACAGCTTGTGGACCACCTGTCGGGCGGCCTCGGACACCGCCTCCCGCACCGCGTGCACGTCGCCGCTATGGCGGAGGGCGGCGAACACCTCCCGGTGGAGGGGATCTGCGAAGTCCTCCTCCCGGAGGATCTCGAGCAGCCGCACGCGGGCTCCCTCCTCGTCCAGCATCCGCTGCAGCAGGTGCTGCTCGGCCAGCTGCTGGGCACTCGCTTCGGCCGCCGCCCGCACGGGGTCCGGTCCCTGTCCGGGGCGGGCCTGGTGGCGCCGCAGGGCGCGCAGCCGGGCCCGCACCGCATCCTCCGGAATCCCCAGACGCTGGCTCAGCTGGGCGATGTGCTCGGACCGAGCGACGTCGTGGCGGATGCTGGCGACCAGGGGGAGAACTTCGTCCACCACCCTGACCTTTCCTTCCGGGGTCTGCGGGTGGCGGCGCAGGCTGGTTTCCAGGGCAAAGCGCACGAGAGGAACCGCCTGGTCCAGCCGCCGGAGGAACTCGTCCCGTCCGCACGTCCGCAGGAAGGCGTCGGGGTCCAACCCTTCTGGAAGGACCGCGGCCCGGGCCTCCAGCCCGACCTGTTCCAGCACCGGCATTGCCCGCTCCACCGCCCTCCGCCCGGCCTCGTCGGAGTCGTACACCAGCACTACGGCGGAACAGTGGCGGCGGAGGAGCTGCGCCTGCTCCACGGTCAGGGCCGTGCCCAGGGTAGCCACCGCCTCTCCGATGCCGTACTGGTGACACGCCACCAGATCCATGTACCCCTCCACCAGTACGGCCCGGCCTGACCGGTGCATGGCCTCCCGCGCCAGGTGCAGGCCGTACAGGCTCCTGGCCTTGGAGAACAACGGGCTGTCGCGGGAGTTCAGGTACTTCGGCTGGTCGGCCTCCCGCAGGGCACGTCCCCCGAAGGCCACGGGGCGGCCCTGGGGGTCGAAGATGGGGAACATCAACCGGTGGCGGAAGGCGTCGTACCACCCGCCCTCTGCGCGGGGGTGAACGAACCCCAGGCGCTCCAGCAGCTGTGGCTCGTAGCCCTGGGCGGTGAGGTGCCGGAGGAGAAAGTCCCATCCGTCCGGGGCGTAGCCCAGGCGAAAGCGCCTGATGGTAGCTCCGTCCACGCCCCGCCGCTCCAGGTACTCCCGGGCCGGCCGGCCCGTCTCGGGGTGCGCCAGGGAGCGCTCGAAGAAGGCCACGGCGCCGTCCGCAGCCCGGAGCCAGCGTTCCCACTCCCCCTTCCGGTGCTCGGGGACTTCCTCCAGCTGGATCCCCGCCCGGCGTGCCAGCTCCCGCAGGGCCTCGGGGAAGGAAAGGCCGTGGACCCGCATCACGAACTCGAACACGTCCCCGCCGGCCCCGCACCCGAAGCAGTAAAAGAGGCCCCGCTCCCGGTCCACGGTAAAGCTGGGGGTCTTCTCGCTGTGGAACGGGCACAGGCCCACGTAGCGTCGGCCCTGCTTACGCAGGGTGACGTACGCCGACACCAGCTCCACGATGTCGGTGCGGGCACGCACCAGCTCCCGCGTTGCCTGGCTGGACATGTCCGAATCTATGTTCGCACCGACGGAGGTGGACCGGCAACGGCGCTAGGCAGCCCACCGCCTTCAGCGGAACAGGGGCGCGAACACCAGGGCCACCACCGTCATGAGCTTGATGAGGATGTTGAGGGACGGACCCGCGGTGTCCTTGTACGGGTCGCCCACGGTGTCGCCGATCACCGCGGCCTTGTGGGCGTCGGAGCCCTTGCCGCCGTGGTGGCCCTCCTCGATGAACTTCTTCGCGTTGTCCCAGGCACCCCCGCTGTTGGCCAGGTAGAGGGCGAGAGGCACCCCCGTCACGATGGCACCCCCCAGGAGGCCCCCCAACGCCTCCTTGCCCAGCACGAACCCCACCACCAGGGGGATCGCGACCGCCGCCAGCCCCGGACCCACCATCTCCCGCAGGGCGCCCGCGGTGGCGATGTCCACGCACCGCGCGTACTCCGGCCGCGCCCGCCCCTCCAGCAACCCCGGGATTTCCCGGAACTGGCGGCGCACCTCGTTCACCATGAGTTCCGCGGTCCGGCCCACCGCCCGCATGGCCAGGGCCGCGAACAGGAACGGCACGATGCCGCCGATGAACAGGCCCGCGGTGACGTCGGGGTCCATGATGTTGATGGCCTCCAGTCCCACCGCCTGCCGGTAGAAGAAGAACAGCGCCAGGGCCGTGAGGGCCGCAGAGCCGATGGCGAAGCCCTTGGCGATGGCCGCGGTGGTGTTGCCCGCGGCGTCCAGCTGGTCCGCGATGCCCCGCACGTCCTGGCCCAGACCTGCCATCTCTGCGATCCCCGCGGAGTTGTCCGCGATGGGCCCGTAGGCGTCCACGGACACCGTCATGCCCGTGATGGACAGCATGCCGATGGCCGCCAGCGCGATGCCGAAGAAGTCCGCCAGCCGGAAGGCCAGGATGGTGGACAGGGCGATCACCACCAGCGGCACCACGGTGCTCAGCATGCCCAGGGCGGTGCCCGCGATGATCACGGTGGCGGGGCCCGTGCGGGCGGAGTCCGCGAGGCGCTGCACCTCCCGCCCCGAGGTGTAGTACTCCGCCACCAACCCGATGACGATCCCGCTCAACAGACCCACCGTGGTGGCCCAGAAGGCCCGCAGGTCGCCGAACAGCGCCTGGGTCACCAGGTAGGAGCCCACCACCATGAAGGCCGCGGACGCGAACGTGCCCGCCCGCAGGGCCGCCTGCGGGTTGCGCGCCCCGCCCGCTCCCACGAAGAAGGTCCCCAGGATGCCAGAGACCACGCCCACCGCCGCCAGCGCCAGGGCCAGGCCCGCCCCGCGGTCGCCGTGCTGCGCCAGCCCGATGGCCAGCCCCGCGATCACCGAGCCCACGTAGGACTCAAAGAGGTCCGCGCCCATCCCGGCCACGTCCCCCACGTTGTCGCCCACCGCGTCCGCGATCACCGCGGGGTTCCGCGGGTCGTCCTCCGGGATCCCGGCCTCCACTTTCCCTACCAGGTCCGCGCCCACGTCCGCACCCTTGGTGTAGATGCCGCCGCCCACGCGGGCGAACAGGGCTACCGACGAGGCACCCAGGGAGAACCCGATGACCTGGTTGGGGTCCCGCAGCCACAGGAACAGCAGCCCCACACCCAGGATCCCCAGGCCCACCACGGTCATCCCCATCACCGCGCCGCCCGGGAACGCCACCCGCATGGCCTCCGCCAGCCCCCTGCGGGCGCCGTTGGCGGTCCGGGCGTTGGCCCGGGTGGCGATCTGCATGCCGAAGAAGCCCGCCAGGATGGAGCAGGCGGCGCCCAGCACGAAGCACACCGCGGTCTGCGGGGTGATCTGGGGGACCAGTCCGGGCGCCGCCAGGATCACGAACAGCACCGCCACGAACACCGCGATGGCCCGGTACTCCCTTCGCAGGAACGCCATGGCGCCCTCGTGGATGGCCTCCATCAGGTCCCGCATCTGCGGTGTGCCCACGTCGCGCCGCGCCACAGAGGCAGCCAGGTACCCGGCATAGGCCAGGCTCACCACCCCCGCCAGGGGGGCCCACCACGTCACGTCCAACGCTCTCACCTCCACCGCGCGCCCGAGGGCGCGAAGGTCATAGTTCCCAGCTCTTCGGGACGAACAGCTGCTCCGCTTTCCGGACCGCGTAGCGGTCCGTCATGCCCGCGAGGAAGTCACACACCACCCGGTGCGGTGGCTCCCCGCGATCCAGCAGCTCCCGGTACTCCTCCGTCACCTCGTCGGGGTGTTCCAGATAGTACTCAAACAGCATGCGCAGCAGGCGCTTGGCCCGGGGCTCTTCCCCCTTCGCCTGAGGGTTCAGATACACCCGTTCGAACAGGAAATCCTTCAGACGGTTGAGGGCCTGTCGGACGGGCTCGCTCATCTGGATCCGCGGCTGGTCCTCGCTGTGGGTCACCACGTCCCGGACCAGGGTATCCAGCCACCGACCCCGGGTGGGCCCCAGCACCTCCCGCACGTCCGAGGGGATCTCCTCCTCCCGCAGGAGGCCCGCGCGCACCGCGTCGTCCATGTCGTGGTGCACGTAGGCGATGCGGTCCGCCAGGCGTGCCACCTGGCCTTCCAGGGTCTGCGGCAGGCCTGCTTCCTCCTCCTGCAGGTCCGCCCTGCCCTTGCTGTGGGCCCCGATCCCGTCCCGCACCTCCCACGTGAGGTTCAGGCCCCACTCCCACGCACCGTCCGAACGTCTGCGGCGCTCCAGGAGCTGCACCACCCGAAGGCTCTGGTCGTAGTGCCGGAACCCTCCCCACGCGGTCATGGCCTCGTTCAGAGCTTCCTCGCCCGCGTGCCCGAAGGGCGGGTGGCCCAGGTCGTGGGCCAGGACGATGGCCTCCGTGAGGTCCTCGTTGAGCCGCAGCGCCCGGGCGATGGTCCGCGCGATCTGCGCCACCTCCACCGTGTGGGTGAGCCGGGTGCGGTAGTGGTCCCCCTCCGGAGACAGGAACACCTGGGTCTTGTGCTTGAGCCGCCGGAAGGCCTTGCTGTGCACGATCCGGTCCCGGTCCCGCTGGAAGCACGTGCGCAGGTCGTCCTCCGGCTCCGGCCGCTCCCGACCCCGGGAGTTCCGCGCCAGGGCCGCCCACCGGGACAGCCGGCGCGCTTCTTCCTCCTCGATCCGCTCGCGGATCCGGCTGAGGTCCAATCAGGGCTCCCGTGTGACCACCAGGTACTCCAGGTGTGCGACCTTCCAGAACAGGTTTACCACGCGGCCGAGCAGCGCGTGGCGGCGGGCCCGCAGCTGGGGGTCCGGGTCGTTCACCAGGACCTCGTCGAACAGCCGGGCCACGTGGGGTTGCAGCCCGCCCAGCTGTGCCAGAGCCTGCGGATAGGCCCTGGACCGGACCAGCTCCCCCACGCGGGGCTCCGCGCGGTCCAGGGCTCGGTCCAGCTCCAGCTCCGCGGGCTCCTCCAGCGGCGAGGGGGATTCCAGGGTCTGCTTGTCCC
>JBKBVM010000046.1:0-11221 GCA_046289555.1 bacterium | reverse complement strand
GATGGTCCCCGCCTCGCCCACGCCCTTGGCCCCCAGGGGGTTGGTGGGGGAAGGCGTTACCGTCCGGTGCATCTCCACCGCGGGGGCGTGCACCGCCCGCGGCACCGGATAGTCCGCCAGGGTCACCGTCAGGGGTTGGCCCGCGGGGTCGTACACCACCTCCTCCAGCAGGGCCTGGCCCATAGCCTGCACGATTCCGCCCTGGATCTGGCCTTCCACCAGCAGCGGGTTCACCACGACCCCGCAGTCGTCCACGCTCACGTACCGCAACACCCGCACCTGTCCGGTCTCCGGGTCCACCTCCACCACGCACAGGTGCGCGCCGAAGGGAGCCGTGGCCTGCTCGACCACGAAGCTGCCTTCCTCCTCCAGCCCGGGGCTCAGCCCGTCGGGCAGCCGGCTGGCCTGGTAGGCGGCCTCCGCCACCTCCTGCAAGGTGACCGCGCGGTCGGAGCCGCGCACCGCCACCTTGCCGTCCCGCAGCTCCACGTCCCTCGGGGAAGCCTCCAACAGGTGCGCTGCCACCCGCAGCATCTTCCGCCGCACCTTCTCCGCGGCCCGCAGCACTGCGGAGCCGCCCACCACCAGCGTCCGACTGCCCGCGGTGCCCATGCCGGAGGGGATCGCCAGCGTGTCGCCGTGGACCACGTGGACGCGGTCCGGCGGGATCCCCAACCGGTCCGCCACGATCTGCGCGAACCCCGTAGCTCCCCCTTGTCCGTGGGGTGACGTCCCGGTAAACACTACCGCGCTGCCGTCCGGCGCCACGCGCACGCGGGCCGTCTCCCAGCCGTAGGTGCACACTTCCACGTAGCACGACAGCCCGATCCCCAGATAGCGGCCGCGCCGCCTTTCCGCCGCCTGCTGCCGCCGCAGCTCCGCGTACCCCGCGCGGTCCAGCAGCACCCGCAACGCCCTCCGGTAGTCCCCGCTGTCGTACCGCGCGCCGGTGGGGGCCTTGTACGGGAACGCGCTTTTGGGCAGCAGGTTCCGGCGCCGCACCACGGCCGGGTCCAGTCCCAGCTCCGCGGCTACCAGGTCCATCAGCCGTTCGAGGTAGAAGGTCGCCTCAGGCCGCCCGGCGCCCCGGTACGCGCCCGTGGGCGTCTTGTGCGTGTACACCTCCACGACCTCCGCCTGCACGTGCTCGATGGCGTACGGGCCGGTGAGCACCCGCACCGTCAGGGCCGGGATGTCCACGGTGGTGGACAGCGTGTACGCACCGATGTCCGCCAACAGGTGCGCCCGGAGGGCCAGTACCCTCCCCTGAGCGTCGCACGCCACCTCAAAGCGGCCGGTCTGGGAACGACCCTGGGCGGTGGCGACCAGGTTCTCCCTGCGGGTCTCCACCCACTTCACCGGCCGGCGGAGCCTCCGGCTCAGGTACGCCACCAGCACCTCCTCGGGATACGTGTTCAGCTTCGCGCCGAACCCTCCGCCCACGTCCGGTGCCACCACGCGGATCTGGTTGACCCGCAGGCCCAGGATGTCCGCCAGTGCGTCCCTCAGGTCGTGGGGAACCTGGGTGGACGACCACACGGTCAGCAGCCCCCGCGCGCCGTCCCACGAGGCCAGCACCGCGCGAGGCTCCAGGGGGATGGCCGCCACCCGCTGCTGGCGGATGGTCGCCTCCACCACCCGGTGGGCCCGCGCGAAAGCCCCGTCCGGGTCACCGGCCCGAACCTGACGGCGGTAGGCCACGTTGGTCTGCAGCTCGGGGTGCACCAGCACCCGACCTCCCAGCGCCTGTGTGGGGTCCGTGACCGCCTCCAACGGCTCGTAGCGCACCTCCACAGCCGCCGCGGCGTCCTCCGCCTGAGCGCGGGTGTTGGCCACCACCGCGACCACCGGTTCCCCCACGTAGCGCACCACGCCCCGGGCCAGGACCGGGTGCAGGGCCAGCTTGGCGCCCCGCAGGCCTTCCGCGGGGACCCCCGGTAGGTCCAGGTCTGGCCCGGTGAGGACTTCCACCACCCCGTTGGCCTCCGCCGCACTCCGCGTGTCCACGGCGACCACCCGCGCGTGGGCGTGGGGGCTGCGGACCAGCGCCACGTGCAGCGTGCCGTCCAACGCGACGTCTTCCACGAACGCGCCACGCCCCTGCAGCAGCTTGGGGTCCTCCACGCGGCGCAGCCGTCGTCCCACCCACTGCTCGCCCTCAGCCATGCGCGACCTCCAACAGGCGTTCGGAGTCTATTCTAGCCGCTTCGAGGGTAAACAGATTGCGGAGCGACGGTGACGGTCAGTTCGGGAAAAGAGACCTTCGGAGTCCGAACGGTGCTCGCACGGGGGGAGCGGTCTGCTTGCGGAAGCCGGCCCGGCGCGGTGCTGTGGGTCACCGCGGCGTTGGTCCTGGCCGCGGGGCTGTGGGCGTCCGCCAGGCCCCCGACCCCCGCGAGGCCCCCCGCGGTCGGGGGCCAGCCGGTGGCCGCCCCGACGCAGTCCACCGTCGGGCAACCCGCGCCGGTGGCGCCGGCTCTCGCACGGGGCTACTGGGTCCGGTTCGGCCCCGTCCGGGACCTGCAGCACTTGGGTAGACTGGTGGACCGCGTGCTGGCACGCCACGGGGTCGTCGGGCGCGTGCAGACGGAGTGGACCGTGCGGGCCTTCCGCGTCACGTCCGCCTCGCTTCGGGCCCGCAGGGCCGCGGAGGAACGCTGCAGGTTGCTGGCGGCCGTAGGGCTTCCGTGCGACGTGCGCGAGCAGCCGGACGGCAGCTACCTCCTCGACTTCGGCGAATTCCCGGACGGAGCGGCTGCGCAGCGCACGGCACGGGCGGTGCGGGCCCGGGGCTACAGCGCCGTGGTGCACCCTGTGCGGACCCCTTCCTACGCGGTGGTCGTGGGACCGTTGGACGAGCGGGCCGCTCTCGCCTTGGCCCGGACCCTGCACGAAAGCGGCGTCCCGTTCTCTCTCACCCGCCGGTGAAGGTCGTGCCGCTGAGATCCGCCGCCGCGCTACACTGGTGGCCGTGAGCAGCAGGCCCTCGTGGTGGAAACGTCTGGAGCAGTGGCGTCAGGCCCTCCAGCAACCCCTCGCACCTGCGGCCAGCCCGGACCAGGGGACGTCCGCTGAGGAACCGGCAGTGCCCAGCGCCCTCGTGGTGGGCAACGCCGTGCCCCCGTGGCTTTCGGACGGCCTCGGCGCAGGCTGCCGCGTGGAGGCGGCACCCCTTGCCGACGCCCTGGAGCTGCTGCGCACGGACCACTACGACCTGATCGTGCTGGATGCGGAGTCCTGCGGCCGCCCCGCACCCGACGCGGTACGGGCGCTCCGGGCGTACCGCCAGACCCCCATCCTGCTGCTGGCACCCCGCGCGCTGCGGGAGACGGTAGCCCTCGCCCTGGACGCGGGGGCCGACGAGTTCCTCTTCAACGACGACCCGCCCAGCCGGGAGCTGGTGCGTCACGCGGTGGAGCACGCACTGCTGCGCCGGAGCGTGCGCGACCTACGGGAGACCGATGTGGACCCCGTGACGGGCCTCCTCAGCCCCGCGGCTTTCCGGAGGCAGTATGAGGAACGCAGGGCCCGCAGCTGCCTGTTCGGCGAGCGGTTCACGGTGCTGGTGGTGCAGGTGTTGGACGTCCCGCGGGTGCAGGCGGCGTACGGCGCGGAGGCCCTGGAGGGGCTGCTGCAGCACGCAGCGGGCGCGCTGCGCGGAGCGGTCCGCAGCACCGACGCGGTGGCCCACCTGGGCCACGGAATCCTGGCGGCGCTGCTGGATGACGGGGACCGGCAGCGCGTGCAGTCCATCACCGACCGCATCCACGCCGAGGCCCAGCGCTACCGGCCCGTCCGCTACCCCGGTCTGCAGCTCCGGCTGCGGACCGCCCACGCCACCCTGGAGGACGGCGCCGACGCTCTCGCCCAGGCCACCCACACCCTGGCCGCGGCTTCTGAGCCGGGCCCAGCGCCTACCGCCGGCGGCTGATGGCGGCCACCGCGTCTGGGTTCTCGAGGGCACTCAGATCTCCAGGGTCCTGACCGAGGTACGCGGCCCGGATCACCCGCCGCATGACCTTGGCGTTCCGGGTCTTCGGCAGATCAGGCACGAACTCCACCACCTCGGGCCGCAGGGCCTTGCCCAACCGCTGCGCCACCAGGTCCTGAAGCTCCCGCGCCAGCAGCTCGCTGGGCTGGTGGCCCGGCTTGAGCACCACGAAGCAGGCCACCGCCTCCCCCTTGACCTCGTGGGGGATGCCCACCGCCGCGGCCTCGCTGACCGCGGGGTGTGTGACCAGCGCGGACTCCACCTCCGCGGGGCCCACCCGCTTGCCCGCCACCTTGAGGGTGTCGTCCGAACGGCCCAGGATGTACCAGAAGCCCTCTTCGTCCCGCGCGGCCCAGTCCCCGTGCACCCACACCCCCAGCCACCGGGACCAGTAGGTCTCCAGGTAGCGCTGGGGATCCTTCCAGAACCCCTTGGTCATACCGGGCCAGGGCCGGGTGACCACCAGCTCGCCCACCTCGCCCGGCCGGGTGGGCCTGCCCTCCGCGTCGTACACGTCCGCGGCCATCCCCAGGCACGGCCCCGCGAACGAGCACGGCTTGCAAGGGTGCACCACGGTCCCGCACACGATCCCGCCGGAGACCTCCGTGCCCCCCGAGTAGTTCACGATGGGGCACCGCCCCCGGCCCACGTGCCGGAAGTACCAGAGATAGGGGTCCGGGTTCCACGGCTCGCCCGTGGAACCCAGCACCCGCAGGCTGTCCAGCCGGTAGCGGGCGGGCCAGTCTTCCCCGTGCCGCATGAGGGCACGGACCGCGGTGGGCGCGATCCCGAACACCGTGATCCCGTAACGGTCCACCAGCTCCCACAGACGCCCGGGGTGGGGGTGATCCGGCACGCCCTCGTACAGCACCATGCTGGCACCCAGGCTGAGCACGCCTAGGACCAGCCACGGCCCCATCATCCAGCCCATGTCCGTGAGCCAGAACACCACGTCCTGGGGCTGCACGTCGAAGTGGAAGGCCATGTCGCAGCTGCCCTTGATGGGGAACCCTGCGTGCACGTGTACCGTCCCCTTCGGGCGCCCGGTGGTCCCCGACGTGTAGATGATCATGAAGGGGTCCATGGAACCCATGGGCTCCGTGGGGGCCTCGGGGGGCTGGCCGGCGGTGGCCTCGTGCCACCACACGTCCCGGCCGGGCCGCCAGCCGTCGGTCCGGCCCACCCGGCGGATCACCAGGAGGTGCTCCACACTCGGCGACTCGCGGGCCGCCTCGTCCGCCTGGCGCCACATGGGGACCACCTGACCCCGGCGGTAGAACCCGTCCGCGGTGATGATGACCTTGGCCTCGCAGTCCCGCACCCGCGTGGCCACCGCCTCGGGGGCGAAGCCGGAAAACACCGGCGTCACCACCGCGCCCACCTTCGCGCAGGCCAGCAGCGCTACTGCCACCTCGGGAACCATCGGGAGGTAGAGGGCCACGCGGTCGCCCCGCCCTACGCCCAGCCGGCCCAGCGCGCCCGCGGCCCGGCAGACCTCCGCGTCCAGCTCCGCGTACGTGAGGTGCCGCTGCGCCCCGTCCTCGCCCTCCCACCAGAGCGCCACCCGGGACGCTGTCGGCGTGCCCCGGTACTTCTCCACCGCGTTGTGGACCAGATTCAGCTCGCCCCCGCAGAACCACTCCGTCCACTCGATCCCCCGCCGGTCGTCGTACACCTGCTCATAGGACCGGTACCACCGGACGTCCATCTCCTCCAGCGCCGCCGGCCAAAACCAGACCGGTTCCTCCACCGACTTCCGGTGCAGCTCGTCGTACGAAGCCAGGCGGTGCCGCCGCATGAACCGGAAGATCCGGCTGCGCTCCACCACTTCCGGGCTCGGACGCCACACCACCTCGCCGCCCAGCACCGTCGTCTCCATGCGTAACACCCCCGGATTTCAGGTTTTGCCGCAACGGGCTTTCCTTCCTCCGCCCTTGACCCCGACCTCCGGGCCAGCGCTATGCTCGCCGCGTGGAGCGCACGATGCCTGGTGCAGTGGAGCGGGCCCTGGCGCTGCTGGAGGCCGAGGTGGTGGCCTGCCGCCGGTGCCCCCGCCTGGTGGCCTACCGGGAGCAGGTGGCCCGGGAGAGGAAGCGGGAGTACCGGGACTGGGCGTACTGGGGCAAGCCGGTGCCTGGCTTTGGAGACCCGCACGCCCGGGTGCTCGTGGTCGGCCTCGCGCCCGCGGCCCACGGGGCCAACCGCACCGGCCGCATGTTCACCGGGGACCTGCCCAACGGGGCGTCCGTGTGGCTGGTCCGCACCCTGTACCGGACGGGCTTTGCCAACCAGCCCACCAGTCTGCACCGGGACGACGGGCTGCGCCTGCACGACGCGTACGTCACCGCCTCGGTGCGGTGCGCGCCTCCCGAAAACCGCCCCACGCCGGAGGAGCTGGAAAACTGCCTGCCGTTTCTGGTCCGGGAGTTCGTAACCCTGCCACGGGTGCGGGTGGTGGTGGCGCTGGGCGCCGTGGCGCTGCAGGCAGTCCTCAAGACGTTCGCACACCTGGGGGTGCCGCTGCCGCGCCCCAGGCCGCCATTTAGGCACGGGGCCGTGTACCGGTTCGCAGGGACTGTGGCCGGACGGCCGGTGCCGGCCGTGCTCTGCACGTACCACCCCAGCCGCCAGAACACGCAGACGGGCAAGCTCACCGCGCGCATGCTGGAGGCGGTGTTCCGGAAGGCCAGGCGGCTGGCGGAGGAGGACCGGTGAACGACGAGGCGTGGATGCGGCTGGCCCTGCAGGAGGCGGAGCGGGGTGCCGGCTACGGCGAGGTCCCCGTGGGCTGCGTGGTGGTGCTGGGCGACCGGCTGCTGGCCAGGACCCACGACCGGCGCGAGTCCCTGCGCGACCCCACCGCCCACGCGGAGATCCTGGCCCTGCGGGAGGCCGCACGCGTGGTGGGGAGCTGGCGCCTGGAAGGGTGCACGGTGTACGTGACCACAGAACCTTGTCCCATGTGCGCGGGCGCTTTGGTCCTGGCACGGGTCCGCAGGCTGGTGTACGGAGCCTCAAGTCCCAAAAGCGGCGCGGTCCGGACCCTCTACCGCATCGCGGACGACCCGCGGCTGAACCACCGCCTGGAGGTCACCGGGGGGGTGCTGGAGGCGGAAGCGCAGGCCCTGCTGCAGCGGTTCTTCCGGGAGCTGCGGGAGGCAGAAGCCTAGCGCGGACAGCACCGCCGCCACCCGCAGCTGCAGCTCCAGGGGGTTCCCCACGTCCCGCAGGGACTGCAGCCTGCCGCGGGCCTCGCACAGCGCCTGGGGACTCAAGGGAGGCTCCCCGCCCCAAGGCGGTAGGCCCGGGGACCCACCTTGCGGATCCAGGTCGAGAACGCCCGCCGGGCCTGCCGGTACGCCACCCAGCGCAGGGCCAGCCCCTCCGCTTCGTCCCGCGGCCTGGCGCGGATGCCGCGCGGTACAATGGGAGTCGGCCGGAGGGGTGCACCGAACTGGCTAAGGGGCCGGTCTCGAAAACCGGTGGCCCTCGCGGGCCTTGTGGGTTCGAGTCCCACCCCCTCCGCCACGGGGGCCGACTCTTCAGCACACCATCCACCACGGAGCGGCAAGCACATCCTCCACGAGCCAGGTCAGCTCCTCCCCCGCGTGAAGGAGCAGCCCGGCACGGCAGCGCCGCCCGTACTCCCGACGGAACGCGCGCAGCCCTTCCGCATGCGATGGCCGCGGCCTCGAGCTGGCCTTCACTTCCACGGGCAGCAGGCCCTGAGGCGTCTCCACGACGAAACCCAGGGCCAGCCCCTAGCCCTCGAACCAGACCGCCCGCTCCTCCGGTGTCCGCAGGTGTACCGCGGGGAACGGGAAGCCTCCACGGCGCGCCAGGTCCCGCCAGTCCTCGGGGCCCGTCGCGGCTTGGCGGAGGACTTCCTGCCAGGACCGCTCCTCCGTGCGCAACAGCTCCTCCCACAGTCCGCACCGGCCCAGGCCTAGCTGCTCCCGCCGGGTCATCGGCCACAGGACGAGATAACCGGCCCTGCCGGCTAGGGACTCCGACACCCGCCGCATCAGCAGGAGGTTGGCCGAACCGGTGAGCACGAACCGCCCCGGGACGGGCTGGCGATCCACAGCCCGCTTGACCGCCACCAACAGGTCCGGCTCCCGCTGCACTTCGTCTAGGGTCACCGGCTCCTGCCCGCCCACCAGCGCCTCGGGGTCCCGGCGGGCTAGGTCTACCACGTCCAGATCGTCCAGGGAGTGGAACCGGCGGGGGCCGGGGATCAGCGCCCGCACCAGCGTACTCTTGCCCGTCTGCCGCGCACCGGTCACCACCACCGCGGGCATCGTACGCAGGTGTAGCAGCAGCCTGGCCTGCAGATGACGGGGCAGGGGAGAATGATTCACAGCGTGAAATATAATATTCCAGGGCGTGAAACCATGCAACGCGCCGCCTGAGCAGGATGTTGGTTTGCCCCCCTGCCCGCCTCAGGCGGGTTCAGGCCCCCGCGAACCGGCGCCAGTTCTCCTCCTGCATCTCGGGTTCTGCGGGCACGTGGTCCGGGCAGTCCACCCGCAGAAGGCCGTCCCCGAAGGGCGCGTCAACGAAGTCGCAGTGGTGGGGAGCCGCGGGGTCCGGGTGGGCGTACGGCCGGAAGTAGCGGCAGGTGACGCACATGCGGGAAACCGGGATGCGGCCCGCGCGCTGCAGCCCCCGGATGGTCTTCAACAGCACCCGGAGCAGGGTGGCCTGCTCCGCCTCGGGCAGCGACCGCACCGCCCGCAGGAGGAAGTCGGACCAGCCGGCCACCCGCTCGGCGTCCCGCCGGCCCTCGGCGGTGAGCACCACCTGGCGGGCCCGGCCGTCCTCCGCGGCCCGGACCTTGCGGACCAGCCCTTTGCGGACCAGGGCGTCTGTGGACTCGCTGGCGGTGGCGGCCGTCACCGACAGGGCCTCCGCCACCTCGGAGACGCGGGCGCCCTGCCGTCCGCGGAACCGCAGGTAGCTCAGGATCTGTACCTGGGTCGGCGTGAGGCCCCGCGCGGAAGCCCCTCCCCACGCCTCGCTGCGCAGGGCCGTGCCGATCCGCACGAGGGCCTGCGCCACCCGCTCCGCCGTCCGCTCCCGGTCCCCGAACGGCCCACCGGCTCTGGCTGCCTTCGCCACCCTCGCCTCCCTTGACGTCTCTCGCCCTCCATGGTACATAGTTAGCACTCCAAATCAAATAGGAGGTGGCCATGATGGCTCGTTCTGTCGCCCTTTCCGCGGCTACCGCCCTCCTCGCCCTGGCGGTGGCCACTCTGCCCGCTCCCGCCACGGCCGGACCCGCCGTGCGCCGCTACCACGTGACCATGAAGTTCTGGAAGGCCACGGTGGCGGGGGTGTCCACCATCGCGGTCACGAACCTCCCCGCGGACGCGTTTGCCTACGAGGGGGAAACCGTGGAGTTCGTGGTTCGCAACGAAAGCCCGATCCCGGAGGGGTTCGCCATCGACGCCTTCGGGGTCAAAGAGGTCCTGCAGCCCAAGGAGACCAAGACGGTCCGGATCCGCAACGTGCGCCGGGGCGCCTACACGATCTACTGCCACCTGCACCCCATGAGCGTGCACTACACCGGAACCCTGCTGGTGGCTCCCCGGCGCTGACGGCGGTCAGATCTTCAGGTCGATGATGGCTGAGACCCCGACCCCCACCACCCGCCGCAGCCCCTTCCAAGGCTCCAGGCTGTCCACGGGGATGAGGGCACGGATCTGGAACACCCCCTGGTAGTTGGCGTCCAGGGCCGCCACGGCCTCCACCCGCTGGACGGCGGCCCTGGGCCCCGCCACCTGGGCGGCCCCGATGGCCGCCCGGCCCGGTGCGCTCAGCCCGATGGACACGCTCAGAATGGGCACCACCTTGGTGGTCTGCCGGGTCGCGGCGTCCCGGGACAGCAGCAGGGAGTTGATGAAGTCGTTGATCTGCGGCCCGAAGGTGCGTACCGCGTAGCCGATCCCGAACACCTTCACCAGCTGCAGGATGTCCTGCGCGTGGGCGGCCCCGGCTAGCGCCACCAGCACCGCCAGGGCCAGAACTCCCACCCGAACCCGCCGCATGGGCTCCCTCCCGCGTGGTGCTGAGCTGCCTCTCGCCTACAGGTACGCGGCGCGGCGGCGCAGGGTTCTGCCCTCCGCGCGGGCGCCGGACGGCCGGGGCTTGAACACCCCCACGATCGCAACCTCGGCACCCCGCGAGCCCCGGCGCAGTCCCACCAGAAGGCCCTTGCTGGTCCACTCCAGGTAGCCGCCGCCCAGCCACTCGGGGTTGGCTCCGTACGCGCCCAGGAATTCCAGCAGCGTGCTGCCCACACCCACGCCGCCCTTCAGCCGGAACCGCGGGTCGTCGGTGACCACCGCGATCACCAGGCCGGGGGTCTTGGTGGGCTCCCGCTCGTCCTCGTAGAAGTAGTAGTCGTACGCGCAGATCCCCACCCCGTCGTCCACGTTGCACACCTCGCGGCCCGCGTCCCGAGACTGGTCCCGGGTCTGCCCGAACCCCGCCGCCACCTGTGCTGCCTCCTCCATGGCCATGCCGATGCGGGCTGCGCCGATGGCCTCCCCGGGGACGATCTCGCCCAGACCTGTCTGCGCCGCAAGGGGCCCTGTCAGCGTCACCGCCAGCGCCACCGCCACCCACGTCACCCGAGCCATGCCACCCTCCTCCTCCGTGCTTGCCTATAGCGTCCCGCGCCCGGCTGCGGTCCGCAAGGGATCGGCTCTACGTGCCCGCCCGGACGCTACCCTCCACGCTGCCCACGCTACCCCGGCCCAGCCCGCTAGGTACAGGACCCAGGGGAAAGTCTGTGGCCGGGCGGCCACCGCGGCCTGCCATCCGTCCCCCAGCCGGCTCAGGGCCGGAGCCATCACCGCCCCCAGGGCCGCAGCGGATCCCGCGCACGCCAGGAACACGCTGAGCGGGTCCACCCGCACGGCAGCTCCGGCCTCGCCGCGGATCACCAGGGCTGCACCGAACGCCGCGAGCAAAATCGCTGCCAGAACCGGGGCCCACACGGGCGCCCACCAGGGCAGGGGAATCAAGAACAGGAGGTCCCAGTCCGTCAAAGACCGCGGGAAACCCACCAGAAGGTGCAACCACACGTAGTACGCCAGGTCCCACACTCCCCACGCGTAGAGGAAGGCTCCCCACCGGGCGGGTCGGCTCCGGCCCGCGGCTTGTCCCACGGCGAACAGCATCACCAGGGTCGCGGCCTCCCGGCCCAGCTCCACCCACCCAAGG
>JBKBVM010000045.1:0-11222 GCA_046289555.1 bacterium | reverse complement strand
ACCGTCTCCAGGAACAGGTCCTGGACCAGGTCGTCGGGGCTGTCCTCGTACATCTTGATCTCCTCGAGGATCACCTGCCGCTCCCGCTCCACCGCCTCCTCCTCGAAGAGGGAGCCCGTGAGCATGTCCCCCAGCAGGTCGGTGACCTTCGGGAGGTGCTCGGAGAGCACCCGAACGTAGTAGCAGGTGTGCTCTCGATCGGTGAACGCGTTGAGCTGCGCGCCCAGGGCGTCCGCCTCCTCCGCGATGCGCTGGGCGGTGCGCCGGCGCGTGCCCTTGAACATCATGTGCTCGGTGAAGTGGGCGATCCCGCTCCACCCGGGCGGCTCGAACCGCGAGCCGGTCTCCACCCACACCCCCAGGGCCACGGTCCGCACCCCCGGCAGCGCCTCCGTCACCACCCGGATCCCGGAGGGCAGCACCGTCTTCCGGTACTCGGTGTCACGGACGTGCACGGGCGAGTCCAACGCCTACCGCTCCGGGCGAGGGCTAGGCCTGCGCGGCGGACGGCGCGGGGGTCGGTCCTGGCGCGGACGGTCCGCAGCCCCGGCGCCCACG
Organism: bacterium; assembly: GCA_046289555.1. GTDB lineage: Bacteria > Sysuimicrobiota > Sysuimicrobiia > Sysuimicrobiales > Sysuimicrobiaceae > Tepidifontimicrobium. Next base: position 10,664 of record JBKBVM010000045.1, on the reverse strand, counting down.
GGAGCGGCTGCCGCTCCGCCGTCGTCGGACGTGAGGCCCCGGCGGGTCAGGTTGATGCGGCCGAGGGAGTCGATCTCCTTGACCCGCACGAGGATCTCGTCGCCCACCTTCACCACGTCCTCCACCTTTTCCACCCGGCGGTCCGCCAGCTCGGAGATGTGCACCAGCCCCTCCTTGCCCGGCAGGACCTCCACGAACGCCCCGAAGTTCACCAGGCGCGTGACCCGGCCCAGGTACGTCTGGCCCACCTCCACCTCCCGCACGATGTCCTGGATCATCCGCACCGCCTTCTGGGCGGCCTCCGGGTCCGTGGAGGCGATGATCACGCGGCCGTCCTGCTCGATGTCGATCTTCACCCCGGTCTCCGACGTGATCTTGTTGATCACCTTCCCGCCGGGGCCGATGACCTCCCGGATCTTGTCGGGGTTGATGTGGAGGGTCAGCAACCGCGGCGCGTACGGGGACAGGTCCGACCGCGGGGCCGGCAGCACCCGCAGCATCGCGTCCAGGATGGCCAGCCGCGCCCGACGGGCCTGCTCCAGGGCCTGCCGGAGCACCTCCCGGGTGAGCCCGGGGATCTTGATGTCCATCTGCAGGGCGGTGATCCCCTCCCGGGTGCCGGCCACCTTGAAGTCCATGTCGCCCATGGCGTCCTCGATGCCCTGGATGTCCGTCAGGATGGCCATGCGGCCGTCCTCGCCGGTAATCAGGCCCATGGCGATGCCCGCCACCGGCGCCTTGATGGGGACCCCCGCGTCCATCAAGGCCAGGGTGCTCCCGCACACGGACGCCATGGACGTGGACCCGTTGGACTCCAGGACCTCAGACACCAGCCGGATGGTGTAGGGGAAGGCCTCCTCCGGAGGGATCATGCGGGCCAGCGCCCGCTCCGCCAGGGCCCCGTGCCCGATCTCGCGGCGACCGGGGCCGCGCAGGGGTCGCACCTCGCCCACGCTGTAGGGCGGGAACACGTAGTGGTGCATGAACCGCTTGCTCTCCACGATGCCCAGGTCGTCCAGGATCTGCTCGTCCTCGCCCGTGCCCAGGGTGCACAGGGTGAGGACCTGGGTCTGGCCCCGTTGGAACAGGGCGCTGCCGTGGGTGCGGGGCATGAGGCCCACCTCGATGTACAGGGGCCGGATCTGCGTGGGCGTCCGGCCGTCGGGCCGCACCCCCTCCCGCAGGACCATGCGGCGCACCAGCTCCTTCTGCAGGTCCAGGAGGAGGTTGCTGACCTCCTGCACCCGGTCGGGGTAGCGCTCCGCGAACTGCTGGGTGACTTCTTCGATGACCTGCTGGGTCTGCTCCTCCCGGCTCAGCTTGTCGGGGTGGCGCAGCGCGGCGTCCAGCCTGGCTTCCGCCGCCTCCCGGACCTCCCGGGCCAGCTCGGGGTCCGGTACCGCCAGGGCCACTTCCCGCTTGGGCTTGCCCGCCTGCGCCACGAGGTCCCGGATGGCGGCGATCACCTTGCGGCACTCCCCGTGGGCCAGCTCCAGGGCCTCCAGCATCTGCTCCTCGGGGACCTCGTCGGCGCCGCACTCCACCATGATGATCGCGTCGTCGCTGGCTGCCACCACCAGGTCCAGCCGGCTCTCGTTCTCGATCTGCTGCAGGGTGGGGTTCACGACGAACTGCCCGTCCACCAGCCCCACCCGCACGCACCCGATGGGGCCCCCCCACGGGATGTCAGACAGGCTCAGCGCCGCGGACGCTCCCACCACCGCGGCCACGTCCGGCGGGTGGATCCGGTCCGCGGAAAGGGCCGTGGCGATGACCTGCACGTCGTTGCGGAACCCCTTGGGGAACAAGGGCCGGATGGGTCGGTCCATGAGGCGCGCGGTGAGGATGGCTTTCTCACCGGGCCGGCCTTCCCGCTTGAAGAAGCCCCCGGGGATCTTGCCCGCGGCGTACAGCCGCTCTTCGAAGTCGCACGTGAGCGGGAAGAAGTCGATCCCTTCCCGGGGCTGGTCTGAGGCGGTGGCGGTGACCAGCACCACGGTCTCCCCGTACCGGACCGTGACCGCGGCGTTGGCCTGCTTCGCCAGCTTCCCCGTCTCGATGGTCCATTCCTTGCCCCCGACCTCGAAGCGGACGCTCCGGACGTCGGGTACGCTCCACTCTACCTGCATCTCTCCCTCTCCCTCCTGGTCTCCGGCTCCTGCCCCGGGCCCGCGCCAGGAGGAGGGGATCGATCACCGGGAACCACACTCCCGCGGGAGTGTGCATCTCGATGATCGAAAGACCCCCGCGTCCCGGCGGGGCGCCCGCCGCAGGCGTCGGTTACTTCCGCAGTCCCAACCGCTCCACAACCTGCCGGTAGCGCTGCGGGTCCTCCCGCTGCAGGTACCGCAGCAGCCGGCGCCGCTGGCCCACCATCTTCAGCAGGCCGCGCTGGGAGTGCAGGTCCTTCCGGTGCACCTTCAGGTGCTCCGACAGGCTGTTGATTCGGTCCGTAAGCAGGGCGATCTGCACTTCCGGGGAGCCCGTGTCCTGAGGGGACCTCTGGAACTCCGCGATCCGCTGCTGCTTGGCCTCCTTCGTCAGCGCCACCGTCTTCCTCCAAGCACGAAAGTCGCCCGCTGCCGAGGGGCCGCCAGAGTCGGCAACCTCCCAGCCAGGGGCCACCCCGATGGTAGCACGCCCGTTCGGCGGGGGCAAACCGACCGTCCCGTCATCGCACAGACGCCAGCTCCAGCACGCGCCGGTAGGGACCCTCCAGCACAGCTTGCGACACCGGCTCCCAGCACCCCGCACCGTCCACGCGGGGAGGGTTGGAGCGGGCCAGCAGCCGGTACGGGTGCCACACCTCCAGGAACTCGGGCACCACCAGCCGGCCGAGGGGCTCTGCCTGCCAAGACCCGCGCTGCACGGACACCACCTCCTCCACCGCCCGCCACGCGGCCTCCTCCGGGTCCTCCCCGGGAAGCACCGGGGCTTTGGGCAGCCGGCCCCCTCCGGCCACCAGGACCCTTTCCCCATATAGGGCGCAGGCCACCGCCTCCCGGTGGGCCAGCAGCTCGCACGCCTCCTCCGCGCGCCCCTCCCGCAACAGGGCCCGGACCCTGGAGCTGCTGACCCGCTGTCCGCCGACCTCCACGGGCGCGCACACCTCCACCGAAAAGCCCAGCTCTCGGCCCAGCCGACGGAGCAGGTCTGGGTCACCGCGGCGGTCGCGGCCGAACCGGAAGTCGGGGCCGCACACCACCGCCCGCGCACCGAGGCCCGCCAGGAGGACCGTCCGCACGAAGTCCTCCGGCTCGGTCCGGCGCAGCGCCTCGTCAAACCGCAGGACCAGCGCCGCGTCCAGGCCCAGGGTGGCGATGCGCCGGAGCCGCTCCTCCAGGGGCAGCACGAGGAAGGAGTCGGGCAGGCCGGCCACCACCTGCTGGGGGTGCGGGTGGAACGTCAGCGCCACGCTGCGCCACCCGGCCTCACGCGCGCGTTCCGCGGCAGTACCCAGGACCGCCCGGTGGCCCAGGTGAACCCCGTCGAAGACGCCCAGCGCCACGCAGCTCCCCGAAGGGTGCGGCGGGACGTCCTCCAGCCGGTAGTACACCTTCATGGGGAGGCCGGCGGGCGGAACACCTTGACAGGCCGCAGCTTCCCGCCCTCCGCGCGGCCCAGGGCCAGGAGCCGGCCGTCCTCGTCCAGCACCTTCACCAGAGACCTGGGGGGCACCTGAAGGTGGGGGGCCACCTTCCACAGCGGGACGGCCTGGCCGTGCACGATGGCGGCCCGCAGGGTCCCCGTGACCTCCACGTCGGGAACGCCCGGAAGCGCCTCCGCACCCGGCGTCAGCACCCGGTCCAGCCGGCCCGCGGCCACCTCCTCCTCCAGCTCCTCCACGGTCACGCTCTCCTCGAGGGTGTACGCGCCCACCCGGGTGCGGACCATGAAGGCCGCGTGCGCCCCGCAGCCCAGCTTCTCACCCACGTCGTGGCACAACTGCCGCACGTAGGTCCCCTTGGAGCAGGTGATGTCGAACAGGACCCGCGGCGGCTGGCACCGCAGGACCCGCAGCTCGTAGACGGTGACCTCCCGGGGCGTCCGGGGTACCTCCACGCCCTCCCGGGCCAGCTGGTACAACCGGCGTCCCTCGTGGTGCACCGCAGACACCATGGGGGGCAGCTGCTGGATCCGGCCCACGAAGCTCTCCAGCACCTGCTGGATGCGCGCGCAGTCCCGCACCACCTCCCGCCGTTCCACCACCTCGCCGTAGGCGTCCCCCGTGTGGGTGCTCACCCCCAGGGCCAGCTCCACCCGGTAGCTCTTGTCGGACTCCATGAGGAACTCGCTGAGCCGGGTGGCGGAGCCCACGCACAGCACCAGCACGCCCGCGGCCCCCGGGTCCAGGGTGCCCGTGTGGCCCACCCGCCGCGTCCGGAGGATCCGGCGCACGGCGTCCACACAGTCGTGGGACGTCATGCCGGGCGGCTTCAGCAGGTTGATGACGCCGTCCAACGCGCCCTCCTATCCGGACCCCTCCTGGACCTCCGCAGCCGCGGCCTGCAGGGTCTCCCGCACCACGTCCTCCAGGGCCCCGCGGGCCACGAAGCCTGCCGCGCCCAGGTGTCCCCCTCCGCCGAACCGGGCGGCCACCTGGTTGGCCCGAGCGCCGTCCCGGGCCCGCAGGCTCACCTTCACCCGCGACGGCTCCACCTTGAACAGCAGCGCCAGCCGGACGCCGGCGATGGACCGCAGGGTCTCCACGATGTTCTCGGTGTCCTCCCACCGGGCGCCCGCCTGCTGCAGCATGGCCTCGTCCACCACGCTCCACGCCACCTGTCCGTCCGCAGAAAGCTGTAGGCGGGACAGGGCGAGGCCCAGCAGCCGCACCGCGGAGGGTGGCCGCGACTCGTAGACCCGCTCGTAGATCCGGTCCGGCCGTGCCCCGCGGCGGACCAGCTCCGCGGCCAGCTCGAAGGTCTCGGGCCGCACGGAGCTGTACCGGAACGAGCCGGTGTCCGTCAGCAGGCCCGTCATCAGGCACGTGGCCACCGGCTCGTCCACCTCCGCGCCCAGCTCCGCCAGCAGGGCGTACACCATCTCGCACACGGAGGCCGCCTGGGGGTCCTGCCACACCAGGTGGCCGTAGCCGGTGTTGTCCCGGTGGTGGTCCAGGTTCACCAGCACCGGACACGCGGCCAGCACCGGCGCGAAGCGCCCCGCGCGCTCCAGGTCCGCGCACTCCAGGGCCACCGCCACGTCGAAGGTGCCCAGCCCCTCGGGCCGGTCCGTGACCCGCTCCCACGCCGGGAGGAACCGGTAGACGGCGGGCACGCCGTCGGTGCTGGCCACCACCACCCGCTTGCCTGCCCGCTCCAGGGCCAGGCACAGGGCCAGGGCGCCGCCCAGGCAGTCGCCGTCCGGGCTCTCGTGGCAGGCCGCCAGCACCCGGCGCGCCGTGCGCAGGGCGCTAGCCACCGCCGCCTTCACCCTGGCCTCCCCCCTGCGAGGCGCGGATCTCCCGCAACAGCTGCAGCACCCGGGTGCCCCGTTCGATGGACGTGTCCAGGCGGAACTGGATCTCGGGGGTGTGGTAGGTCCGCAGCCGCTTCGCCAGCTCCGTCCGCACGAACCCTACCGCGTGCTGCAGGGCCTCCATCGTCTTCGCCCGTTCCTCCTCCGACCCCAGCACGCTCACGTACACCTTCGCGTGCCGCAGGTCGTTGCTCAGCTCCACGTCCGTCACCGAAACGAACCCGATGCGGGGGTCCTTCGCCCCCCGGTGGAGGATGTCGCTGACCTCCTCCCGGATGAACTCCCGGAGCTTCTGCACCCGCTGCGGCGACGCCATGGCCACCACCTCGCCTGGGGGGTCCGGTCCCGCGGACCCCTCACCGGATCTCCACCTCGTAGTCCACCACGTACGCCTCCCGCTCCCGCTCCAGGTAGCGCACCACCTGGGCCAGGACTCGGTCCGCGTGGCGGCCGTCGTTGGTTACGTAAGCCACCCCAAGGGTGGCACGCGTCCACAACTCGTGGTCGTCCACCTCGGACACGGACACCGGGAACTCGTTGTGCAGCCGCTGGACCAAGCTCTGGACGATCCGGCGCTTCTCCTTCAGGCTCTGGGCGCCATCCAGGCTCAGGGTGACCCGCAGCGTCCCCACCACCATGGCAAGCCCCTCCGCCACCTCGGGCGCACGCGGGCACCGACACGCGTGACCTAGCCGGCCGCCTGCTCCTGCACCACGTACGCCTCGATCACGTCCCCTTCCTTGATGTCCTGGAAGTTCTCCAGCACCATGCCGCACTCGAACCCGGCGGCCACCTCCCGCACGTCCTCCTTGAACCTCCGCAGGGACGCCAGCCGTCCCTCGTACACCACCGCACCGTCCCGGATCAGCCGCACCTGGGCCGCCCGAGAGATGCGGCCGTCCACCACGTAGCAGCCGGCCACCGTCCCCACGCGGGAGATGTGGAAGATCCGCCGCACCTCCGCGCGGCCGAGGACCACCTCGGTGACCTTGGGCGCCGCCAAGCCCTTCACCAGCGCCTGCACGTCGTCCAGGGCCTCGTAGATGATCCGGTACAGCCGGACGTCCACGCCCTCCTGCTCCGCCAGCTTCCGGGCCGCGGGGTCGGGGCGCACGTTGAAGCCCAGCACCACCGCGCGGCTGGCGGCGGCCAGCATCACGTCGGACTCCGTGACCGCGCCCACCGCCGCGTGCAGCACGTTGATCTTGACCCCTTCCGTCTGCAGCCGCTGCAAAGCACCCGTGATGGCTTCCAGGGAGCCGTGGACGTCCGCCTTCACCACGAGCCGCAGCTCCCGGACCTCGACCAGCTCCTCCAGGCTGCCCTTCCGGGCCTGGGCCAGCTCCGCGGCCCGCCGGCGCTCCCGCCGCTCCTCCGCGATAGCCTTGGCCCGGCGCTCGTCGGGTACCACCTCCAGCAGGTCCCCTGCGGTGGGCACGTCCGACAGCCCCACCACCTCCACGGGTGTCGAGGGGCCCGCCTCCTGCAGGCGCTGGCCGCGGTCGTCGGTCATGGCGCGGACCTTCCCGTACACCTCGCCCACCACCACCGCGTCGCCCACCCGCAGGGTGCCCTCCTGGACCAGGACGGTGGCCACGGGACCCCGGCCGCGGTCCAGCTTGGCCTCCAGGACCGTCCCCCGGGCAGGCTTGTGGGGGTCGGCCCGCAGCTCGTGCAGCTCCGCCACCAGCAGGATCATCTCCAGCAGGTCGTCGATCCCCTGCCCCGTGCGGGCCGAGACCGGGACCATCACCACATCACCGCCCCAGTCCTCCGGCACCAGCCCCAGCTCCGCCAGCTGCTGCTTGACCCGGTCCGGGTTGGCCTGCGGCAGGTCCACCTTGTTGATGGCCACCACGATGGGCACGCCCGCGGCCTTGGCGTGGTTGATGGCCTCCACGGTCTGCGGCATCACGCCGTCGTCTGCGGCCACCACCAGCACCGCGATGTCGGTGACCTGCGCGCCCCGGGCGCGTAGGGCGGTGAAGGCCTCGTGGCCGGGGGTGTCGATGAAGGTGATCCGGCGGCCGTCCCGCTCCACCTGGTAAGCGCCGATGTGCTGCGTGATGCCTCCGAACTCGCCCGCGGCCACGTTGGTGTGCCGGATGGTGTCCAGCAGGGTGGTCTTGCCGTGGTCCACGTGACCCAGGACGGTGACCACGGGCGGCCGCGACTGACCCTCCTGCGCCACCTGGAGCCTGCGCACCGGTGCCGGCGCTTTGGGCGCCTCGGTGACCACCCGGGCGCCCAGGGCCTCCGCCACGGCTTTGGCGGTCTCCAGAGGGATCTGCTGGTTCACACCGGCCAGCACCCCCACCTCGATGAGCCGCTTCACCACCTCGGCGGCGGGAACGCCCAGTCGCTGCGCCAGCTCGCCCACGGTGAGGGAGCCCTCCAGGTGTACCTCCGCGGCCACCGCGGGAGGGGTCGCAGCCGGCGCCTCGGGGGGCGAGGGCTGCCGGATCCTCGGTGTGGGCGGCGGCGGAGGTGGCTTGCGTACCTGCCGCAGGGACGGGGGCGGCGGAGGCGGCTTGCGCACCTCCGGCCGAGGTTGGGCGACCTTCTTCAGGACCTCCGGCGAGATGGTCACCGCGGGCTCCGCGTGCCGCTCCGGAAGCGGCACGCTGCTGGGCTTCGGCGCCTCTGCGGGCGGCGCTGCGGGCGCGGCGGCTGCCGCGGGTGCCGGGGCCGGCTCGGGAGGGGCCGGGGGCGGAGGAGCGGCGGCAGCCTGTCTCAGCTGCTCCTCCGCCAGCCGCGCGGCCTCCTCCGCGGCCCGTCGGGCTGCCTCCGCGGCCAGCCGTTCCTGCTCCTCCCGCTCCCGGGCCACCTCCTCCGCGCGCTTGATGATCCGGCGCTTGGGTCCGGTCGGTTCTGGCGGTGGCGGCGGTGCGGCGGGCTTTTTTGTTTTGGCCGGGGCCCTGGCCGGGGTCCTGGTACCCCCGTCCAGGTGAAGCTCAGGGTGCTGTTCTCGCAGGGCCCGGAGCGCCGCCTCGGGGACCGCGGCCTGCGGGTTGGCCTTCACCTCGTGGCCCAACGCCGCGAGCCTGTCCGCGGCCTCCTTCGTGCTGACGCCCAGCGCCTTTGCCAGTTCGTGCAGTCGCATGCAAGCCTCCGGTCCCTACGCCACCGCGTGTCCCTACGGCCGAGCCGCCTGCGCTGCGGCCGCCCGCCGCCTGACTTCCTGCTCCAGCTCGGCCAGCACCGCCTCCGGCACCTCACACTCCAGGGCGCGGTCCAGCTTGCGGCCCTTGCGGGCGGCCTCCAGACACTCCTCCTTGGGCTCCACGTACGCCCCGCGGCCGCTCATCTTCGCGCTCCGGGTGGTGTCCACCTTGACCTCCCCCTGGGGGGTCCGGACCACCCGGACCATCTCCATCTTGGGCCGCATGGCGCCGCAGCCCACGCACATGCGCATGGGGACCTTGCGCACCTTCGGCACGGGCCTCCCCTCCTAGACCACGGCTCGGCCGGGCGACGTCTTCCCGTACCCGTCCCTAGCCCTGGCCCGCACTACCCGGCGAGCCCTCCTTGGCCTCCGCGGGTTGGGGTTCGCCGTCTCCCGCGGGGCTCTGGTACTGGGCCAGCTCCTCCGGGGACAGGTCCACGAACAGCTTCGCGGCCTCCTGCTCCCGCACCTGGCTTTCGCTCTTGATGTCGATGCGCCAGCCGGTGAGCTTGGCCGCCAGCCGCGCGTTCTGCCCTTCCCGGCCGATGGCCAGGGACAGCTGGTTGTCGGGGACCGTGACCCGGGCCGTCTTGGTCTCCTCGTCGATCTCCACCCGGACCACCTTGGCCGGCTGCAGGGCCGAGGCCACGAACTGTGCGGGGTCTGGGCTCCACGGCACGATGTCCACCTTCTCGCCCCGCAGCTCGTCCACCACCGCCTGGACGCGGGTCCCCTTGGGCCCCACGCAGGCACCCACGGGGTCCACGTTCCGGTCGCGGGAGTACACCGCGATCTTCGTGCGCGCCCCGGGCTCCCGGGCCACGTTCTGGATCACCACGATGCCCTCGCGGATCTCGGGGACCTCCTGCTCGAACAACGCCCGGACCAACCCCGGGTGCGCCCGGGACACGTGGATCTGCGGGCCGCGGGGGGTGTCCCGCACCTCCATCACGTACACCTTGATGCGCTCTCCCTGACGGTAGGACTCCCGGGGGATCTGTTCGGTCTTGCTCAGAACCCCCTCGATGCGGCCCAGGTCCACGTACACGTTGCCCTTCTCCACCCGGTGCACGATCCCGGTGACCACCTGCTTTTCCCGCTCCTCGAACTCCCGCTTGATCATCTCCCGCTCCGCCTCGCGGATCCGCTGGACCACCACCTGCTTGGCGGCCTGCGCGGCGATCCGCCCGAAGTCCCGCGGGGTGATCTCCTCCTCCACCACGTCGCCCACCTCCGCGGTGGGGTCCTCCTTGCGCATCTCCTCCAGGGACAGCTCCGTGGCGGGGTCCTGGACCTTCTCCACCACCGTCTTCACGCTGAACACCCGGATCTCCCCGGTCTTGGGGTCCACCTCCACCCGCACGTTCTGGCCGGTGCCGCCAAAGTTCTTCTTGTAGGCGGACACCAGGGCGGACTCCACCGCCTCCAGCAGGACGGCCTTGGAGATCCCGCGCTCCTCCTCCAGCTGTTCCAGCGCCCGGATGAGCTCGCCGTTCATCGGTCCACCCCTTTTACCGCCGCTTCCTCTTGAGGTCCCGGAGGATCTCCTCCGGGTCCACCCGCAACCGCGCCTCCGCCACCTCCCCCAGGGGCACCCGGAGGTCCCGGCCGTCCGGCAGGTGCAGGACCACCCGGCCGCCCACTAGACCGCCCAGCCGGCCCACGAACCTCCGCTGCCCCTCCACCGGCTGGCTGGTCACCACCTCCGCCAGCCGGCCCGCAAACCGGTCGAAGTCTCCGGCCCGGCGCAGCGGCCGGTCCAGCCCCGGCGAGGAAACCTCCAGGGTGTAACGGTGCTGGAACGGGTCCTTCAGGTCCAGCTGGCGGGACAGCATCTCGCTCACCCGCGCACACTCCTCCACGCTGACCCCGCCTTCCCGGTCCACCAGGACCCGGACCACGGTCCGCACGCCCTCTCCCGTGACCTCCACGTCCACCAGCTCCACACCCAGCCGGTCGGTGATGGCCTGGGCCAGCTCGTGGACCCGCCGGGCCACGTCCTCTCGCCGCACTGCCT